>JBEKNX010000227.1:0-7488 GCA_049522375.1 Acidimicrobiales bacterium
GCCGAGGTGGCCGAGCTCGAAGGCGAGCTCGCCGGGCACTCTGCGGCCTCGTACCTCGGGCTGGCCGACGATCGTGGCCCCGCCGAAAGACAGCGGCTCCTTCGGCGCCTACGCAACAGCCGCGCTTTCACGGCGCGGTTGTCAGCCCTTTACCCCCTGCGCGCCGGCTGGAGCTCGGAGCTCGAGCCGTCGACAGTGTTCTGCCGGTGCGAGCAGGTGCCCTGGGAGGCGGTCGAGGCCGCCATCGCCCGGGGCGCCACGACAGCCCGGGAGGTGCGCAGCGTCACCCGCTGCGGGATGGGCTACTGCCAGGGCCGGACCTGCGGCCCGGCGTTGCAGATGGCGGTCTCGGCGCTCGCCGGCCGGCCCCTCAACGAGGTCGGCGACCTGCACAAGCGCCCTGTGGCCGTGCCGGTGCCCCTGGGCAGGGTCGCCAGCTCTTAGGCTTCTGGGAGCCTGCCAGGTCGGCAGGCGGTCCCCCGCCCTGGAGGAGGTGCACATGGGCTTACCAGCGGACGGGATCCAGCGGATGGAGGTCTACCGCTGCCCGCTCACCTATGCCCACGGTACCTACGTCATGTCGGCCAACCGGACGATCACGACCCTGGAGAGCACCGTGGTCGTGCTGCGTACCGGCGACGGCGTGTCCGGGTACGGGGAGGTCTGCCCTCTGGGCAGCACCTATCTTCCTTCGTCCGCGGCCGGGGCCCGGGCCGCCCTCGGGGAGGTCGCGGGAGCCGTGGTGGGCCAGAGAGCCACCAACATCGCCAAGTTGCACGCCTCGATGGACGCCGTGCTGGCCGGTCACGGCTACGCCAAGAGCGCGGTGGACATCGCCGCCTTCGACCTGTTCGGCAAGCTCTGCGGGGTGCCGGTGAGCGACCTGTTGGGCGGGCGGCAGGTGGAGGAAGTACCCCTCTATGTCGCCGTGCCGCTCGGCCCACCGGCCGAAATGGTCGACTTCGTGCTCTCCGAGCGAGCCCTAGGTACCCATCGGTTCCAGCTCAAAGTGGGCGCAGATCCCGCAATGGACGTCGCCCGTGTGCGAGCGGTGGTCGAAGCGACCGGAGCGGACGACTCGATCGTCGCCGACGCCAACGGTGGCTGGCGCCTACCAGAAGCGGTGCAGGCCGTCGGGATGCTGGACGGCACGCCCCGCTTGCGTATCGAACAGCCATGCCGGTCGTTGGAAGAATGCCTGCAGGTCCGCCGCCGGACCTCGCTGCCGATGGTCTTCGACGAAGTCATCACGGACATGCAGGCACTGTTGCGGGTCACGGGCGAGCGGGCCGCCGAAGGCATCAACCTGAAGATCAGCCGCGTCGGAGGGCTCGCCCCGGCCCGGGTCATACGTGACGTCTGCGTCGAGCTGGGCCTTTCTCTCCTGATCGAGGACACCTGGGGCGGGGACCTGTGCAGCGCCGCCGTGGCCGCCCTGGCCGGGTCAACCCCGGCTGTGGCTCTGTGGGCGGCGTCGTTTATGAACGACTGGGCCCTTGAGCACGTGGCCGGTTACCAACCCCGCTCAGCCGGCGGCTGGGGGCCCGTCCCGCAGGCCCCCGGCCTGGGCATCGAGGTCGACGAGGGCCGCCTGGGGGAGCGCCTGTTCGAGGTGCACGCCGCCTCGCGCCCCGCCGGCCCCTGAGGCGAAGTGAAGGCGCCCACAGCCAGACAGAGAGAGAGAGGAAGTCCCATGAGCAACGCCCAACAGCTGCAAGGCATACTGCCGGCATTAGTGACCCCGTTCACGGACGAGGGCCCGATCGACGAGGCGGCGCTGCGCGCCCTGGTGTCCCGCCTCGTCGCTGCCGGCGTAAGCGGCCTGGTCCCGTGCGGCAGTACGGGCGAGTTCACCACGCTTTCCTTTGACGAGCGCAAACGGGTCACGGAAGTAGTCGCCGAAGAGGCGGCCGGCGCCGTGCCCGTGGTCCCTCAGACCGGTGCCCTCACGACCAAGGAGGCGGTCGAGCTGAGCAAGCATGCCGAGGGCGTGGGCGCCGGCGCCGTTATGGTGGTCCCGCCCTTCTACGAGCCGCCGGCGTGGGCGGACCTCCTCGAGCACTACGAAGCGGTGGCCGGCGCCATCGGCGTGCCCATCATGGTCTACAACATCCCCGCCGCCAGTGGTACCCGGATGACCGTGGAGAGGATCGCCGAGCTGGCCAGCATCCCGGGCGTGGGTTACATCAAGGACAGCAGCGCCGACGCCGTCCTGCTGACCCAGCTCATCCAGGAGTACAGCGACCGGCTCGGGATCTTCAACGGTGCCGACACGCTCTCGTTTTGCGCCCTGGCGGCCGGAGCGCGGGGCGCCGTGTGGGGAGCGGCGAACTTCATCCCCGAGCTGACGGTGGAGCTTTACCGCCGCCTGGCCGTCGACAAGGACCTCGACGCGGCGCGGGCGGTCTGGGACAAGATCTGGCCCATCTGCCACATCCTGGAGAGCACGAACTACGCCAGCGCGGTCAAAACCGCCTGCGAGCTGGCCGGGGCCCCGGTCGGGCCGACGCGGGCCCCGGTCCGGCTCCTAGACGACGACGGGCGCAAGCAGCTGGCCGCTGCCCTGGCCAACGCCGGCATCACCGGATAGCCATCCAGATCGTTTTCACCTCCGTGTACTGGTCGAAGGCTTCCAAGCCGTTGTCGCGACCACCGAAACCAGACTCCTTGTAGCCGCCGAACGGCGTGGTTATGTCTCCCTCGGAGAAACAGTTCACCGACACGGTCCCCGCCCGGACAGCCCGCGAGACACGTACGGCGCTGTCGAGGCTCTTGGTCCAAAGCGACGCGGTCAGCCCGTAGTTGGTGTCGTTGGCCAGCTCCACCGCCTCTTGTTCGTCCTGGAACGGGATGACGCATATGACCGGGCCGAAAATCTCCTCGCGGGCGACGCGCATGTCGCGGCCGACGTTGTCGAAGATCGTGGGGGCGACGAAGTAGCCGCCCGTCTCCTGCAGCACGCGCTCACCACCGATGACCACGGTGGCACCCTCGTCCCGGCCCGTCCCGATGTACCCCAGCACCTTTTCCATGTGCCGTTCCTCCACCATGGGCCCTATCTTCACCGCGGGGTCGAGCGGGTCGCCCACGGTCCATTCGGTCGCATGCCTTACGACACTTCCCAGCAGTTCGTCCTTGATCGAGTGGTGGACCAGGAGGCGTGACCCCGCCGAACAGTTCTCGCCCATGTTCCAAAAGCCCGCCGACAGGACGTCCTGGGCGACGATGTCGAAATCCGGCGCATCGGCCAGCACTATCTGGGGGTTCTTGCCCCCTAGTTCGAGGACCACCTTTTTCAAGTTGCTCCCGGACGAATAGCCGAGGAACAGGCGGCCGACTTCGGTCGACCCGGTCACCGATACCGCGTCCACGTCCTGGTGGCGGCCCAGGGCCTGTCCGACGTTCTCGCCCGAACCGGGCACGACGTTGAGCACGCCGGCAGGCACACCGGCTTGTGCCGCCAGCTCGGTCATGCGGATGGCGCTCAGCGACGTAAGCTTCGACGGCTTCACGACCACGCTGTTCCCCACGGCCAGGGCAGGCGCCACTTTCCAGGCGAACATCAAAGCCGGGAAGTTCCACGGCAACACGGCCGCGACAACGCCGACGGGTTCCCGGACGACCAAACCCAGGTGCCCCGGCCCGGTCGGGGCGACGGAACAGAACAGCTTGTCAATAGCTTCCGCGTACCATCGGAAGCACTTGACAGTCTCGGGGACGTCGATCGTCCGGCAATCGGTGATCGGCTTCCCCGCGTCCAGGGTGTCCAGGAGCGCGATCTCCTCGGCATTTTCCTCCAGGAGCTCGACGAACCGTAACAAGGTTTCCTTGCGCTGTTCGGGGGGTTGTCGCGACCACCTGCCATCTTGGAAGGCGTGGCGAGCGGCACTGACGGCCCGGTCCACATCGGCCTGGCCACACGACGTGACCTGGGCCAACGCCTTGCCCGTCGCTGGGTTTATGCTGACGAACCGCTCCCCGGACGCCGCATCGCAAAAATTGCCGTCAATGAAGGCCTCGGTGCGGAACGTGAGGGGTTGCTGCTCCGTTGTTGTTGTCATTGGGGCACCTCCAGGTCCCAATTGTCCCATCTCCGGCGCCTACCAGCGGGAGTAGACGATGTTGCCGTACCGGTGCAGGCTGCGGGCCACCACCTTCTCGCGCAGCCAGCGGACCAGCTCGATGCGGCCGCACGAACAAATGGGCTCGTCGAACACACTTACCCCCGCCTCGGCGGCTGCCGCTACCACCTGTGCTTCGCCCTGTCCGAGCACTCGCAGCCGTGCCGCCCCCGCGCCCCGCTCGGCCCCCACCGCGGCCAGCGAGGCGGCCAGCGAGCCCGCGCTCTCGACCGTGACTGGCACCGGCTCCCTGGTCAAGCCGCCGGCCAGCGCGGGTAGGGCCGGGCGCCGCTCAGGCACCGAGATGCGCAGAGGGGTGCCCGTCAGCTCGGCCAGGAAAACGGCCTTGGTCAGCTCGTCGTCGGCCACGTCCCCACCGGCCCGCAACACTACGCCGGGTGCGAACGGCTCGTACGACAGTTCGTTCGACTCACACGCCAAGCCGGCCATTTCGCTCACCCGCGAGAAGTGCGCTCCCCACCAGTGGCGGTAGCTCGCCACGGCCTGCGCCACGCTTATGCCTTCGGCGTCGTGCCAGCGACGGAGCGCGATCAGGTAGTTGGGCCCTCCTGCTTTCGCCGTCGGTCCCAGTACGGAACGCTTCCAGCCGCCGAAGGGCTGGCGGCCCACTATCGCCCCGGTGATGGCGCGGTTGACGTACAGGTTGCCGGCCTCGCAGTGGGCGGCCCAGCGCCGGTGCTCTTCGGGGTCGAGCGAGGAGAGACCGGCGGTGAGCCCGTAGGCGACCGCGTTCTGCCATGCCAACGCCTCCTCGAAAGTCTCCGCTCGCATAACCCCCAGCACGGGGCCGAACCACTCGGTCATGTGCGCCCACGACCCCGGCCGCACCCCGGTGCGCACCCCGGGGGACCACAGCTTGCGCTCCGGGTCGGTGCATACCGGCTTAACGAGCCAGGACTCGCCGTCTTCGAGCTGGGTGAGAGCCCGCTCCAGGTCCGGGGTGAAGGGCCCCACCAAGGGCCCCATCTCTGTGGCCGGGTCGGTCGTCGGGCCTACCCGCAAGCTGCGCACGGCGTCGGCTAGCTGGCGCAGGAACGGGCCCCGGTCGTACAGGGGCGCCATGACGATGGCCAGGCTGCCGGCCGAGCACTTCTGACCGGCGTGGCTGAAGGCCGAGTGCACCACGTCCCGGACGGCCTGGTCGACATCGGCAGTGGAGCCGACGACGATCGAACCCTTCCCGCTCGTCTCGGCCAGGATCCGGCGGCTCGGCGCCCAGCGGGCGAAATTGCTGGCCGTCTCCCAGGAACCGGTCAGGACCACGGCATTGACGTCGGGGTGCGTTACCAGGCGCTGGCCGGGCGCCCTGTCTGTGGGCGCGACGAGCTGGAGGACGTGCTCGCCGAAACCCGCCGCGTGCAGTTGCTGCACCAGCACCGACCCCGTCGTCATAGCCGGTCGGGCGGGCTTCAGGATCACCGTATTGCCAGCCGCCAGCGCCGCTAGGGCCCCGCCGGCGGGGATCGAGAACGGGAAGTTCCACGGCGGCGACACCACCACCACGCCCAGGGGCGAGCTTGCCACCTCGCAGTCGAGCTCGGCGAGCAACGACGACAGCGAACCTGCGCCCTCGGCGTACCAGCGGGCGAAGTCCACCGCCTCGGAGACCTCGGGGTCCGCCTCCTCGAAAGTCTTGCCCGCTTCCGCAGCCATCGCGGCAATGGCGTCCGAGCGGGCCGGCCCGGCGGCCATCACGTCGGCGGCGGCCATCAGCAGCTTGGCCCGCTCGGCCGGCCCCGCCTGCTCCCAGTCCTTTACCGCCTCACGGGCGGTGTTGACAGCTTGGTCCACGTCCTCCACGCTCACCAGCGCCGGCGCCTCGGGGCGGGGCCGGCCGAGCAGGGCCTTCGCCCATTCCCGGTTCGACGGCACGGTGAGGTCGGTGTCGGGCTCGTTGACAAACGGAGCGCCGCCCGACGGGGCCGCCTTTGCCCCGGCGCCAGCCGGCGCGCCGGCCTCCACCCCCCCGTTCGTCGGTATTTTTGCCTGCCTGTCCTGTTCCTGGTAGGGGCGGGCCCTCACTTCATGGCGAGCGCGAACGGCGGCCGCGAAACGGGAAGCCTGCTCCTCCCATATGGCGCTGCCCGGCTCCAGGTCGAGCGAGTAGCGGAGGAAGCCCTCGGGGCTCGTGTTCTCGTCCAACCTCCGGGAAAGGTATGCCAAAGCATTGCGGAAGTCTTTCTTGGCGGCCACCGGCACGTACAGGAGCACCCCCCCGGTCCGCTCGGCGATCGCCGCGGCTTGCTCGTCCGCCATCCCGGCCAGCATCTCGACCTCCACCTTCACGCCCAGCTCGTCGGCCAGCACGAGAGCAAACCCCACGTCGAAAAGGTTGTGCGAGGCCACGCCGACCTCCACCAGGCCGCCCCGAGCCGCCTCCAGGAGCCGCTCGAGCATGGCTTTGTACGAAGCGTCGGTCTCCGCCTTGGTCAGATAGGGCGCCTGGGGCCAGCAGCGAAGTTCGGCGTCGACCTGTTCCATAGCCAGGTTGGCGCCCTTCACCAACCTCACCCGGAGCGGTGGGGCGCCCGCCCGAAGGCGCTCCCCGGCGAAGGCCAGGACCCGCTCGAGCGCCTCGTGACTATCAGGCAGGTACGCCTGCAGGGCGATCCCTGCCGAGTGCCCCACGCCCTCGTCCCCGCCCAGCGTCCTGAAGAACGCCTCCAGGGTGAGGTCGAGGTCGCGGTGCTCTTCCATATCGAGGTTGACGAGCTTGGGGGGCTGGCACGCCGCGGCAGCGCGGAAAAGCTGGCGGAGCGGGCCACAGACGCGCTCCACCGAACCTTCGAAGTCGACGAGCGAAAGCCCCGAGGACACGGACGACACTTTTACCGACACGCAGGCGATGTCGTCGCGGCGCAGGAGCGCCTCTACGGACCGGGCCCGTCGGGTCGCCTCGTCCCAGCCCAGCACGGCCTCGCCCAGCAGGTTCAGGTTGGAGCGGCCCTGCAGGCGGGAGAGCCGCCGCCCGAGCGCCCCGGGCTCGGTGGGGTAGATGAGCCCTCGGGTTTCGCTGCGCAGGCGGGCCGCGACCAGCTTCACGACGGGCAAAGGAGCAAATTTTCCTGCCGCTCCCGCCACTCGGAGCAGAGCCCTGTCCGTCGCCGAAAAGCCTTCCAACGGCCCCGTGGCGATCATGGCCAGTTGCGCAGCCGCGGTGCGGGCGTCCACCGGGCGCAGCACCCGGTCAGCGATGGCAAACACAAGTTTTGCCCCCGAGGGGCTGGCCAGGAGCCGACGGAAGCGCCGCTGACGGCGTCTGGCGCCGGGGCCGGCCAGGGACCGCGCCCGGCTTTCCAGCTCGGCCGCCAGCCCGCATGTACGAGCGATGAGCTCGTCGTCCGAT
>JBEKNX010000228.1:0-7443 GCA_049522375.1 Acidimicrobiales bacterium
GCGGCCGGCCTGCAGTTCGTCGGGCTCGGCAACCCCAACGCCCAGAGCTGGGGCACGATGCTCTACTGGGCGCAAAACAACGAGGCGCTGGGGGCCGGCATGCCTCTGTGGGCGATCATGCCGGGCGTCTGCATCGCCTTGCTCGGGGGCGCGTTCGCGTTCTTGAACTACGCCTTCGACGAGATCTCCAACCCTGCCCTGCGACCGGTGCGCCAACGGCGCCGCCCCCCCTTCTCCCACAGTGCCGGACAGACGCTCGAACGCACCGCCGTTCGGTCCGCCAATGAGCGCTCAACCAATGGGGGGACCGAAGCGCCACCGTCGGGGCACCTTCTGGATGTCCAGGGACTGTCGGTGGCCTATGCCACGGACGCCGGTCCCGTCGTCGCCGTCGACAACGTCGACCTCGAGCTCGACCGGGGCGAGTTCCTCGCTATCGTGGGCGAGTCGGGTTGTGGCAAGTCCACCCTCCTGTTTGCCATTGCGAAGCTCCTCAACAAGCCCGCCAGCATCACCGCCGGCAGCGTCAGCTTCCGGGGCCACGAGATGGCGACGATGAACGACTACCAGCTCCGCCACATCCGCTGGCGGGAGTTTTCGGTGGTCATGCAAAACGCCATGAACGCCCTCAACCCGGTGATGACCCTGCGGGAACAAATGTGGGACGCGTGCAGGGCGCACTCGACCATGTCGAGAGAGGAGATAGCCGCCCGCTCGGCAGAGGTGCTGCGCCTTGTCTCCATCGACCCCGTCCACCTGCAAAGCTACCCCCACCAGCTCTCGGGCGGCATGCGCCAGCGGGCCATGATCGCCATGGCCCTGCTGTTCACCCCGGACCTCATAATCATGGACGAGCCCACTTCGGCCCTCGACGTGGTCGCCCAGCGCTCATTGATGCGCCAGATCAAAGACCTCCAGAGCCGGCTCGGGTTCGCGGTGATCTTCGTCACCCACGACATCTCGCTCGTGAGCCACTTTTCGGACCGCCTGATGGTGATGTACGCCGGCCAGGTGGCCGAGCTCGGCCCCACGGACCAGATTTTCGGCACCCCCCAGCACCCGTACGCGCGCGCCCTGATGGATGCCTTCCCTTCCATCCGGGGGCCAAAGGTCACCCTCACCGGGATCGCCGGTGCGCCCCCCGACCTGGCTTCGCCGCCACCAGGCTGCCGGTTCCAGCCTCGTTGCGCCGACGCCATGCCCGAGTGCGCTTGGGTCGAGCCCCCGCTCTACGAGCGAGGTGGGGCCGTCGTGCGATGCCTCCTGTACCACAACGCCCCGGCGGGGACGGCCAGCCTCGCCGGCCGGGCGGCCCGTAGCACCGACGGACCGGGTACGGGCACTGGGCCGACGCCCGCACCGGCGCGTGCGCCGGCGGTTGTGCCGGTCGCCGCCGAGGCCACCATGGCCGGGCCAGTGGCTGGGCACGAAAATGGTCATGGCCAACCGGAAGCCCCGTTGCTGGAGGTCATCGGTCTCACCAAGCACTTCGGCCTGGGTGGTTTCGGGAGGAAGAGAAGGCTGCACGCCCTCGACGACGTCAGTTTCTCGATCGCCCGGCGGGAGATCGTGGCCCTGGTAGGCGAGAGCGGGAGCGGCAAGAGCACGGTGGCCCGGCTGTTGGCGCTGCTGTACAAGCCCACCTCCGGTGACGTGCGCTTCGAGGGCCGGCCCATCAGCGCTCTAAAGGGGCGCCGGCAAAAGCGGGCCTATCGCGGTTACATGCCCATGGTCTTTCAGGACCCGTACAGCTCGGTCAACGCCGCCTACCGCGTTTCCCATGGCATCATGCGGGCGATCGCACTGCACCGCCAGGAGCTAGGGGCTTCGGCGCGCCACGCCGAAGCCGTGCGGGTGATGGACGCCGTCGGCCTCAAGCCGGCGGAGGCAATGCTGTCCAAGTACCCCTATGAGCTGAGCGGCGGGCAGCGCCAGCGCATCGGTTTCGCCCAGGCGCTCGTGCTCCGGCCCAAGCTCGTGCTCGCCGACGAGCCGGTGTCCATGCTCGACGTCTCTATCCGGGTCGGGGTGCTCAACCTAATGGCCGAGCTGCGCGAACGCGAAGGCGTCTCGATCCTTTACATCACCCATGACCTGGCTTCGGCCCGGTACGTGGCCGACCGGGTGATCGTCATGTACGCCGGCCATGTGGTGGAGATGGGCCCCACCGAGCAGGTACTGGCCGCGCCCCGCCACCCCTACACCAAGCTCCTTCTTTCCGCCGCACCCGACCCACGGGCACCGCTCGACGAGACTGGCAGCTCCGACGCCGGCGAGCCCCCGAAAGTGGTCAACCCCTTACCCGGGTGCCGCTTCGAACCGCGGTGCCCCTATGCCATCGAAATGTGCCGCACGGTCACTCCCCGCCTCGGCGAGGTCGCCCCTGCGCAGTTCGCCGCCTGCCATGTTGCTCTGGCCGAGGCCAGGGACAAGAGCTGGGCCCCCTCCGCCACTGCAGGCTCGGCCGCGGCGCCGGCCTAAAGGCCGGGCGCCGCTTCCAGGAGCTGGAAGCGAGGTGCCCTCGCCAGCCACGGGCTTGAGCCAGGGCCGCGGCCGGCGCCGTTTTCTTGCGTACCGCGCTTAGGCCGCGCCCGGTACTCTCGTCCACGTGATCGCTCCCGACACCAAGAACTGGACCTGGGTCCTGACCAGAGCGTGCCCCGAGTGCGGTTTTGACGCCAGCAAATGCCGGGCCGACGAAGTCGCCGGCCTAGTAAGGGAAAACGCCCGGGCCTGGGAAGACCTCCTGGGGGAGGGCGCCATCAAGCCGGGGCGCCCGGACGGCTCGACGTGGTCGACGCTCGAGTACGCCTGCCACGTGGGCGACGTTTACCGCCGTTTCTTCACAAGGATCGACCTGATGCTGAGCGAGGACGACCCGCTTTTCGACAATTGGGACCAAGACGCTTCCGCCATCGAGGACGCGTACGAGCAACAGGTCCCTGCGTCGGTCGTTCACGAGCTCACCGTGGCCGCCGAGGCCCTGGCCTCACAGCTCGACCAGGTGACCGGAACGGCATGGCAGCGCCCGGGCCGGCGCAGTGACGGCGTATCTTTCCGGGTCGAGACCATCGCCCCCTATATGGCCCACGATGTGGTGCACCATGTCTGGGACGTGGACCGCCAGCGCGGGTAAGCCACCCGTCCGGACCGGCGGAGGCTCAGAGGCGCTTGTCAGTCTCCGGGTCGGGCACGCTGTCGAAATAGCGGTCGAGCACTTGCCGGAAAACGGTCTCTCCCGGGGCGGCCCGCAGGAACAGCGTCATGGACGATCGCAGTTTCTGGGCGTCGGTAAACCCGAAGATCTGCGCCGCGCTCCGGGCCCCTATTTCTGAAGGCCCTGTTCCTGAAAGCCCTATTTCTGAAAGGATGGCCGCGCCCTCGAGAAGCCGGGGGCCGAGCACGGCATGACCGAGGTAGGACCGGGCTTCATCCAGGGACGAGATGGCGAACTTCCTTGACATCGGGCTTTGCCCGAGCCCGGCGACCTGGGGAAAGACGAACCACATCCAGTGGCTCTCCTTCCGGCCCCGCCGCAGCTCTTGCAGGGCACGGTCGTAGGTGCCACCTGCATCCTGGGCGGCGACAAAACGCTCGAGGTCGAACGGGTCGTCCATGGGCAGATGATAATACGCCTGCTCAGAGCCGACAGCAGCCGTAGACGGGGCCGGCCCTAAGCCGCTTCGGGCAAAAGCGCCTCTCCGCAGCGAAGGCAGGCTAGTTCACGAAAGTCCGATTGGGCATAAGCGTAAAAGTCCGGGTCCTCCCAGGGCTTTATGGCAAGGACCTCGGGGTCGTAATCACGATGGCCGACGATTTTGCAAACAATGCGTTTCATAAGCCCCATTGTAGGGGATATCCGTTGAACAGCTGGTAAATTTCCCTGTTATCTCTTCTAGAGATAGAGGAGCGCGCTCCGAGGGATCGGCGTCAAGGCAGCTCCACGCAGCGGGCCTGGCACGTCTCCAAGCGCCCGTCGCGGACGAACCCGATGGCGACCTGCCGGCCTATGTAGCGTTCGGTGAGCAAAGACTGCAGCCCGCCGACGTCGGCGACCGGGTCGCCGTCCAGGCTCACGACCACGTCACGGGGCCGCAACCCGGCCTTGGCCGCCGGGCTGGAGGCGACGACGGAGACGACCTCGACGCCGCGAGAGGTACCGGTGGCTGCGGCTACGGCCGGCGGGAGCGGTCGCGACCCGCCGCCGATGCCGAGGTAGGCGCGCCGGACGGGGCGGCCGGCGGCCAGCGTGCCGATTATGGTCCGCGTCCGCTCATTGACGGGCACAGCCATCCCCAGGCCCTGGCCGGCCCAAGGGCCGACCAGGGCGGTATTGATACCGACGACCTCGGCCGAGCTGACAGCCAGGGCACCTCCCGAGTTCCCCGGGTGCAGGGCGGCATCGGTCTGGATGACGTCGTCGAGCAACCGGCCCCCGGGCCCGGCGGACGCGACCAGGCTCCGGCCCAGGGCGCTGACCACGCCGGCGCTGACCGAACCCTCGAACCCGAAGGGGTTGCCGATCGCCACCACCAGCTGGCCCACCTTGACCCGGCTGGCATCGCCCAGGCGGGCGGGCTGGTAGCCGGCGCCGCCGGCGCGCAGGACGGCCAGGTCGCTCAGCCTGTCCGTCCCCACCACCTCGAAGGGGACCTCGTCGCCGGTGGTGAAGGTGGCCGTCCCGCGAGCCGAGCCCTGGACGACATGGGCGGAAGTGATGAGCATGCCGTCGGCGGACAGCACCACGGCGGAGCCGGCGCCGACCGGGCGCCTGGCGCCGTCCCCCACACGGAGCGCGGCCACGGAGGGCAGGAGCTGGCCGGCTACCCACGAAACCGTCCGGGAGTACGAGTCGAGGAGGACCTCGTCGACGGTGCTCGCCAGCTCCGCCGGGGCCCCCGGCGCCGGCATCAGGCCGTGCCCTGCTCGGAAGGCCCGGCCTGACCGAAGTGAACGGCTATCGAGAGCTCGTCCACACCCCGGACCACGACCAGATCTGCCGTACCGGCGTCGTCGATGGAACTGAGCAACGTCGCCAGTTGCCCGGCCGACCCGACCGGCTGGCCGCCCACCGAGACTATGAGGTCCCCACGCCGGACCCCGGCCCTGGCGGCTGCGCCTTCAGGCTCGACGGCGTGGACCAAGAGGCCGTCCCGTTCGGGCAGGCCTACGGCATGCCGCAGGCGGCGAGCCATCTTCGGCGGGGCCAGGGCGACCCCGAGGCGGACCCGTCGCGGCACCTCGCCTCGGGCCAGCGCGTCTACCCGTTCCTTCAGCTCCGCCCCTGCCGGCAGGGCCAGGTAGAAGCCCTCGCCCTCGCGGTGGGTGTTGATGCCCACCAGGCGGCCGTCGCTGCCGACCAAGGGCCCGCCCGAAGAACCGGGGACGAGGGGCGCACCGTGCTCGAGCGCCCCGGTGACGGTGCTGCCCCCGGGGCCACGGAAGTTGAGACCGAGCCCGGAGATGAAGCCGACGCCCGCCCGTAGGCTCCGCCCGCCCGGACGGGACAGGCCTATGACGACCTGGCCCAGGGCGGGGGCGTCCTCTGCCCAGGACAGCGCCGGGGCCCCGGCCGTGTCGACCGACAGGACCGCCAAGTCGCCATCGACGTCGGCGCCGGCCACACTGGCCACGGCCACCCGGCCGTCCTCGAACGAAACCTCGACCTCACCGCGCAGGTTGTGCGCGTTGGTCAGGACGAGACCGTCGGCGACCACCACACCGCTGCCGGCTCTGCCCACTCCAACGACGGACGGCGTGGCCGCGGCGATAACCTCGGCAACCGCGTCCGAGAACTCGACCAATGACGTGCTCATGGTGTCTCTCTCTCTCTCTCTCTGCTTAGGTACGACTTGTGACTTGCAAGTACGAAGTTACTTTGGAGAGGGACGGGAGCGGCAAAGATTTTGGACGAGAATGAAGGCGAGACCATGACTGAGCTCAGCGGGGCAAAAAACAGGCCAGGGCGCCGCGAGCGGCGCCCCGGGGCCGGCCCCGCCGCCGTCACGGCCGGCGCGCTGGCGACCGGGGAAGACGAGGGGCCCAACAACCCGGCCCTGGACGTCGCCATGGCCCGCGTGGGCGACCGCTGGACGTTGCTCATAATCGACGCCCTCATGGACGGACCCCGCCGGTTCAAGGATCTGGAGGCGGCCGTGGCCGGCCTGGCTCCCAACGTCCTGTCCGCCCGGCTCCGCCGGATGGAGGGCGACGGCCTGGTCATGGCCGTGCCGTACTCACAGAGACCACCTCGCTACGAGTACCGCGTCAGCGCCGAAGGGCGCGAGCTGGCCGGGGCCATGAGGCTGCTGGCCAGCTGGGGGGCCCGAGCCCTGGGAGACGAGCACGAGGGCCCCCGCCACCGGGCGTGCGGCACTCCCCTACAGGCGCGCTGGTACTGCCCTACCTGCCAGAGGGTGACAGACCAGGCCGACGACGACGTGGCCTGGTTATAAGGACAGCGGCCGGGTGGTAACGGCCGCGGCTCATTTGTGGGAGGGGCTGGGGGCTTCGCCCTCGCGCTCGAAGGCGAGCTCGTCTACATAGCACCAGTACCAATCCTCGCCCGGCTCGAACGACTGAACGACAGGGTGGTCGGTGCCCCGGTAGTGGGCGGTGGCGTGCCGGTTGGGGGAGCTGTCGCAACACCCGACGTGAGCGCAGGTGGCACAGCGGCGCAGGTGCACCCAGCGGGCCCCCATGGCCAGGCATTCGACGCAGCCGTTCCCGCTGGCCTCGGTCGTGCGGATGGCGTCTTGGTGCGTGCAGTTCTCAACCATGGCCCCAGTTTTCCTCCTACCGGACAACAAGTCGGGCGGCCAGGGCGAAAGGAAGAGCCGCCAAGGCGAGCACGATGACCCTTAACCACAACGGCGAGCCGGCGCTGGCGAAAAGTGCCTGGTGCAGGGCGTTGACCGGGGCGTTGGGGAGGGTGCTGTGGCTGGCCAACAGCCGCGGCAGGAACGCCAGGGCGATCAGCGTCGCCAGCGCCACCAGGGGCGCCACCACGAGCGGCCCGGTGGCGGCCACCGCCAGCCCGGCGGCGGCCAGGGCCAGCACCGCCACACCGGTCGCGTTCCCGCCCGGCAGGTAAAAAAAAGCGGCGACGCCGAGGATGGCCAGGAGCACGGCCACGATGGCGCGCAGGCGCAAGGTAGAGCGCCCGGCCAAGACCAGCAGAAAGGCGGTCAGGCCCGGCAGGAGCACGGCGAGGACGGCGGTCAGCCCTTCGACGGCTCTCCGGGGGGCGCCGTGCTTGGCCGCGTCGTGGGCCACGGTGAGCCCCGCAGTGTTTACGAGCCGCAGGGCGGTGTCCGACAGCGACACGGCCGCCCCGTGGAAATAGGCGAGGTGCCCGAGCCCGAGCGCCACCCCCAGAGCGACCCCGACAAAGAGCCAGAGCCTGCCCCTCAACCGGCTGCGCACGGGTAAGTTGCCACCTCT
>JBEKNX010000229.1:0-7429 GCA_049522375.1 Acidimicrobiales bacterium
TTGCAGGTTGAGCAATAGCAGCGGTGCCCCGGTGCGTTGGGCGATGGGGACGACCATGGTGGCGGTCATGTAAGTGGTGAGGAACATGACGATGAGGTCACACCCGGCCGCCCTCAGCACCTCCGCCGCCCGGGCTGCACCCGGTGCGTCGGATATGAAGCCCGCATCGACCACCACGGCGTCGAACTGCCCGAGCCTCTCGGCCACGACGCCGGCAGAGCGCTCCAGTTGCGGGAGAAGGTTGGGGAAC
This sequence comes from Acidimicrobiales bacterium, assembly GCA_049522375.1. Lineage (GTDB taxonomy): Bacteria > Actinomycetota > Acidimicrobiia > Acidimicrobiales > Palsa-688 > Fen-671. The sequence continues at coordinate 251 of JBEKNX010000229.1, forward strand.
TGCGGCCAGTACGCGCCGAGACCGCCGGCGACGAGCCCTATCACCGGGCGCACAGCCGGCCGGAAGGGCGCCACCGTGGTCGTCATCGGAGTGGGCCCGGTCCAGTTACAGCCGGAAATGTCATGATCGGAGACTACTTTCACACGCTCAGTCGAGGTGAAAGATCTCAAGCTCGGGGTGCATGCCCTCGTCAGCAGTACCGCCGTCGAGCTCGCTGAAAAACCCGGCCATCTCGGCCTGCCATCGAGCGTTCACTGCGGTGGCCGCCATGGCCGCCTGGGCGGCGGCAAAGTCGTCGCATTCCAGGTACCCGATGAGGGTGCCGTCGTCACCGAGGAAAAGTGAGTAGTTGCGCCAGCCGGTATCCCGGAGGGCGTCGAGCATCTCCGGCCAAACCTCGCCGTGGCGCCGCACATATTCGTCCCTCGTCTCGGGACGGACGTTCAACCGGAAACAGATGCGTTGGGTCATTTCGTTCACCGCGTTGGCTTATCGGGACCGGACCTTGCCGGGCAGTCAGCGCTGGTAGCACTGACTGCCCGGCAAGGGACTTCGGCCTCGCCAGAAGCTGAGGCCGTTTGACGCTGGGTTCTAGAAGTTTGACGAAGGAGCGTTGATATTAGCCTTGTTGAACACCGTCGGCGGGCCCAGGACGACCGAGGGGCCGGTGGTGCCTGCGGCAGGCAGGATCTTGTAGGTGCCGAGCTTGCCGGCCGAGAAGGTCTGGCCCGGCTTACCGGTAATGAGCCCCGATGCCAGTGACGCCGCGGCATAGCCGGCGAGGTAGCCCAGGTTGTTGGGGTTCCACAGCTCGAACTCCTGGCACGTCCCGTCGAGTACGTACTTCTTCATCTGGGAGGGAAGGCCGAGACCGGTGAGGGTCAGGTGCTTGAGCAGGGACTTGTGCGTGTCCAGGTATTGCGCTGCCGTCGAGATGCCCACCGTGGTCGGTGAGATGATGCCCCGTAGGTTGGGGTAGGCCGACAGCAGGCCCTGGAGGACGGTGAGCGACGTGGCCGGGTCGTCGTTACCGTAGACGATCGAGACCAGCTTCATCTTGGAGTACTTCGGGAGCTTGAGCTCTTGCTTCATGTACCCGATCCAGGCGTTCTGGTTGGTCGCCGTGGCCTCGGCCGACAGGATGGCGATCTGGCCCTGGTACCCGATCTCCGCACCGAGGAGGTCGACCTCAGACGTCCCGATCTGCTGGGTGTTGGCCTGGTTGATGAAGATGTGGTTGGGACAGGTCACGTCCGAGTCGAACGAGACTACCTTGACGCCTGCCGCCTGGGCCTTTGCCAAAGACGGGCACAGGGCGCTGGGGTCGTTACCGGCGATGACGATAGCCGCCGCCTTGGCCGCGATGGCCGCCTGGATCGACGGGATCTGGGCTGCCGCGGTGTCCACGGTGCCGCTGCTGACTACTTGCTTGTCCCCGATGGCGGTGAGGGCCGTCTTGCCACCTGCGTCGGCAATGACCTCGTAGGGGTTGAGGGTGTCCTTGGGGATGAAATAAATGGTCTGGCCAGACTTGAGCGTGCCGGCCCCACTGGCTACGCCGGCCACGGCGACCAATGAGCCTGCGGCCATGACCGCCGTTGCCGCGGCCAGCGCCAGCCGGCTTCTGCGGAGCATCATATTGTGCTTCCTCCCTTTTCTTGGTTAACGATCGTGACGGTACTACCAATTGCTCCGTGAGCATGGTCGCTCTCCGGAGTTTTCCCTGACGCACCGGCCTGTGACGCGCGCGCCACAGGCCTGGCCTCAAGAACCTGGCGGACCATAGCCGGTCCTGAACGTTCATGATCTCCTCGGGACGGCCCGTGCCCATCTCGCTCGCAACTCGCCGAGCGTCGCTCCCGAGTTGGGTAGGACAACGCTGATTATGAGCAGGCACCCGGTCACTACCTCTTGTGCCTGCGCCGACACGTTGATCAGGGTAAGGGCGCTCTGGATGCCGCCTATCACGCAAACGGCCATGATCACGCCGATGATGGTGCCTTTGCCCCCGAAGATGGAAACGCCCCCGAAGAGCACGACGGTCACCACGTCAAGTTCCAAACCGGTTCCGGCGTCATAACGGGAGCTGGCGTACTGGAACGTCCACAGGACGCCGGCCCCGGCGCAGATGAGGCCCGAGAGCGTGTACAGCAGCAGCTTTATCCGCTTCACGCGTATCCCGGAGAAAAAGGCGGTGTCCTTGTTGAGACCGATGGCGAACAGCGAGCGGCCCAACGGGGTGGCGTGAAGGACGATGCCGAAGACCACCGCCAAGACGACGAAAATCCCTAGTGTCCAGGTGAACTCGGTGCCGGGTATGGGCGACGTGCCCACCTTGTCGTAGGAATTGGGGAAGCCGGTGACCGAACTGCTGCCCAGAACGATTTCGGCGATGCCCCTGTACAGTGTCAACGTCCCGATGGTGACGGCCAACGAGGGCAAGCCAAGGCGGGTGACTAATATCCCATTGAACGTGCCGGTCACCACGCCCATGACCATCACCGTGACTATGGCCAGCGGGAGGGGCCAGCCGTGCTCGAAGAGGTAACCGAGGAGCGAGCACGCCAAACCGAGCGTCGAGGCCACCGAGAGGTCGATCTCCCCCGTCATCACGATAAAGGGGAGGGGTAGCGCCATGAGTGCAATGGGCCCGATATTGAGCCCGAAGTCGAAAAAGTCGCCGCCGCTGAGGAAATAGTGGGACTCGGCGGCTCCGAACAACACCGTGGCTATCACGAAACCGACGAGGGCGACCTCCCACCGGCCCAATGACTGCCATCGGAACCCAGTCGTGGCCGGCGCGGCGGTGGCGACAGGCTGGAGCTGGCCGTCGGCCGGGGCGCCGAGAAGCGGCTCGCCGGGGGCAGCTTCGGTCTCCACTACGTCACGCTGTGGCATGGGCTGCGATCCTTGCTCGATTGGCTCTCTCACGCCGCAGGAAGACATACCGATCGAAAGCGATGGCCGTGATCAGAAGGGCACCGGCCAGGGCTTCGTCCCAGAACGCGGAGATGCGGGCGGCGACCAGCGCCTGGTTGATCGTGTTGAGGAGGATGGCGCCGAGGGCAGCTCCGAGCACGGTGCCGCTCCCGCCGAAAATGGCCACCCCGCCGACGACGACGCCCGCTATGACCAGGAGCTCGTAGCCGAGGCCGGCCACGGAGCTGACAGTGGCGAACTCGGAAAGCCACAAACCTCCGGCAAAGCCGGCTATGGTGCCCGAGAGCACGAAGGTGAAAAATACCCGCCGTCGGGCCGGCACGCCAGCCAGCAGCGCCGCGTCCGGGTCGGAACCAATGGCGTAGAGGTCCCGAGCCGGCCTGAACGTCCGCATCACGTAGCCGACGAGCAGCACCAGTATGGCGGCGATAACGAATATCCAGGGCACTCCGAGAACGGTCTCGTAGCCTACGGCGAGGAAACTGCTGGGGATGCTGCTGGGGTCGATCTGGATGCCGTTGACGAAAATAGCGTCCAACCCCCGGATCGCGTAAAGCGTGCCCAGCGTGACCACCAGGCTCGGTACCCGGGCGACGACCACGATGGCGCCGTTGACAACGCCGCAGGCCAGGCCTACGCCGGCTCCGACAACAAACCCGAGAATAACGGGAAAATGTGGGTTGTGGGCGAAGATGTCGCCCACGGCATAGGCGGAGATCCCCAGGACCGAACCGATCGAAAGGTCGACGTTGCGGGTGATGATGACCATGGTCTCGCCGACGGCCAGGATCATCATCACCGAGGCGCCCACCAATAGCTGCTGGACGCTCAAGAGGTCGGCGAAGCTGCTGTTGTAAGCCGTGGTCAGGCCGAAGACGACCAGGACGACGGCGAGGATGCTGACCTCACGGGCACCGAAAATAACCTTGGCAAGCCGACGCCATCGCGCTGGGGCAGCCGCCATGATCATCTCCCCGCCGCGCTAGGCACCAGCTGGCCGGTGGCCGCACGCATGATCGACGCCTCGTCGGCTTCCTCTTTGGAAAACTCAGCGACGATCCGCCCCTCTCGCAGGACGAGGATACGGTCGGCCATGCCTAGGACTTCCGGCAATTCGGAGGAGATCATCAACACCGCCACACCCTGGTGGGCCACCTCGTCGAGCAGCCGGTGCACCTCGGCCTTGGTCCCCACGTCAATACCGCGGGTGGGCTCGTCGACGATCAGCAGGGAGGGCCGGCGGGCGAGCCATTTGGCCAGGACCGCCTTCTGCTGGTTACCCCCCGAAAGCGTGTTGGCCGAGTCCTTCAACCTTCCGTACTTGAGCCTCAGCCGGGTCGACCAGTCCGAGGCAAGGCGCGTTTCGGCCGACCTCCGGATTATCCTGTGCCGGCTGAGGCGGCTTAGAGAGGCCAGGGCGACGTTGTGGTCGATGGCCATGTTCATGACCAGTCCCTGCTGGCGGCGGTCTTCGGGCACGAAGCCCATCCCCGCCGCCATCGAGGTGGTGGGAGACCCGGCAGGGATCACGGCGCCGTTAAGCACCACCTTGCCGGCGTCCCGGCCGTCGATGCCGAAGATCGCCCTCGCCACCTCGCTGCGGCCGGCCCCCATCAGACCGGAGAGGGCGACGATCTCGCCGGCGTGCACGTCCAACGAGACGTCGGTGAAGACCCCCTCGCGCGTTAGGTGCTCGACGTGCAGCACCTCAGCCCCGAAAGCTCCCGGGGTCTTGGGGAACAGGGTGCTGATGTCCCGCCCGACCATGGCCCGGATGATGCTCTCGACGGTCACGTTGCCGACGAGGTCGGACATCACGGAGCGGCCGTCACGCATCACGGTCACCCTCTGGCAGGTCTTGAAGACGTCGGCCAGGCGGTGGGAGATGAACAGCACGGCGCCACCGTGGGCACGCAACGTCGCGATCACCTCGAAAAGGCGCTCGACCTCGGCATTGGAAAGGGCGGCGGTGGGTTCGTCCATGACAATGACCCGGGCATCGAAGGACAGCGCCTTGGCGATCTCTACTATCTGCTGGTCGGCTACCGAGAGCCCTCGAGCCAGGGTGGAGATGTCCAGGTGCACCCCCAGGCGGCCGAGGACGGCGGTCACCACTTCGTTCATTCCCGCCCAGTTGATGCGGCGCCAGGAGCGCAGGGGTTGACGACCAATGAAAACGTTCTCCGCCACGGACAGGTCGGGGAAGAGCGTCGGCTCCTGGTAGATGACGGCGATCCCCGCGGCGCGGGCCGCCGCCGGGCCATGGAGCGACAGCTCTTTGCCGTCCAGCGTGAGCAGGCCGGAGTCGGGCCGGTGGACGCCGGCGAGGATCTTCACCAGAGTGGACTTACCGGCCCCGTTCTCTCCCACCAGGGCGTGTGCTTCGCCGGGATGGAGCTCGATGCAACCGTCTGACAGGGCTTGGACCGCCCCGAAAGACTTGGTGACATGCTCCATGACCAGCAGTGGTCCCCCCACGCCGACCGCCTGAGCATGCTGTGCACCACTGCGGTCGCCGTTGCCAGTGGCCTCCGACGTCATTCAGCCCCCTCGAATGGCCACGCTCTGTTGCGTCGGGCGAACCGCCCCCCCGTCCCGGCGGGACCATGTCGGTCGCTCACCAGCATCAGCTCCTCACACCTACCAGCCTCGGAGCGCCAAAAACCCCTCTGGCAGGCCTCTATCCCGAGAATGAATCGTTTCAAACCAGGGGCATAAGCCAACGCTGGCCCCCTCACAAGCAAGGAAGAAACCTGATGGGCTGAGTAGGCATCACGCAGACCCCGTCCTCCGGATTCCGACGACCGGGTATGCTAACGGGGTATCCAGAACCTGTCAAGGCACGGCGCGATCGTCGGCGACGGTCGTCTTGCCCACCCCCGGTTGGCGCGTCCGGTGAACTGAATGGCGATACCGGCCCGTCCCCGCTTGGTCTCAGCTCAGGCAGGTCGCAGCTCGGCCAACCGGCGTGTCACCATCCGCGATGTTGCTCACCTCGCGCAGGTGTCCCTCGGCACCGTGTCCAACGTTTTGAACAATCCCGGCGTAGTTGCCGCCCCGACCCGCCGGCGCGTCCTCGATGCCATCGAAGAGACGGGCTTCGTACGCAGCACCGCCGCCCACCAGCTCCGCGTGGGCAAGAGCCGCACCGTCGGGGTGGTGCTCCTGGACATTGCCAACCCGTTCTTCGCCGAAATGGTGCGCGGCGCCGAGGGTGTGCTGCGTGACAAGGGCTACGTGCTCATGGTGTGCTCGACCGACGAGTCGATCGAGCGCGAGCGGCGTTACCTGCGAGTGCTCGAGGAACACCGTGTTGACGGCCTCTTGATCACGCCCGTCGAGCACGACTTGCGGGAAGTTGCCGGGCTGGCGGCGCGAGGCGTTCCCACCGTCTTGCTCGACCGGGACGGCGAGGACCACGAGCTGTGCTCGGCCACCGTCGACGACGTCCGCGGGGGTGAGCTGGCGGCCGGTCACCTGTTCGAGCTGGGCCACGACAAGATCGCGTTCGTGAACGGGCCCTCGTCCATCCGCCAGTGCGCCGACCGGCGAGAAGGTGCGCAAAGGGCCCTGCGCCGGGCCCGCCGGCGGGGACCGGCCACGCTGCGGGAGATCACCGTCAACGCACTCAGCGTCGACCAGGGCGAGAAGGCTGTAGAGGCGCTGCTCTCCTTGACGCCGGTGCCATCGGCGGTGATGTGCGCCAACGACCTGATCGCCCTGGGGATGCTCAAGAGGCTGTCGGAGGCAGGCATCGCCGTCCCGCAAGACATCGCCGTGGTGGGCTATGACGACGTGAGCTTCGCCTCCATGCTTTCCCCACCGCTCACTTCGGTCCGCCAACCGAAGTACGAGCTGGGCGCGATAGCAGCTGAGCTCCTGCTCGAAGAAGCACTGGGCGTCAATCACAAGCACCGCTCGGTCCGCTTCGAACCTGAGCTCGTTGTCCGCGCTTCGAGCGGGCCGGCTCTGCGCTGAAGGAGCTCGTCGCCTAAACGGCCCGTAGCTATACAGGCCGCGCCGGGGGCAACTGGCAGGAGTCCTACGACTGCGGGCGGCCTGAGGCCAGCAGCAGGCCCCGTCAGCCCGCGCTCGTGCCGTAAGCCAGCTGCGCGGCTCGTCCGACGACGTTGTCCAGCATCATCTGAGTCAGACGGCCCGTAAAAGTGTTCTGCTGGCTGGGGTGGTACGAACAGACCAAAGTGCGACCGGCCGGCAGCGGTACCTCCAGCCCATGGG
>JBEKNX010000230.1:0-7408 GCA_049522375.1 Acidimicrobiales bacterium
CTACACGCTCGGCGGCGGTTACGTCGTGCCCCGCAGCGGCATCGGTGTGACCGCCGACGGCGCCCTTGTCTATGTGGCCGGGCCGGCGCTGACGGCCAAGTCCCTGGCCGAGTCCCTGCAGCGGGCCGGTGCCGTACGGGCCATGACCCTTGACATCAACCCCGAATGGGTGACGTTCAACTTCTACAGCCACGCTCCGAGCAGCCCGGAGCAGGTCACGGGGACCAAGCTCTATCCCCAGATGCAGCGGCCCGCCGACCGCTACCTGCCCCCCGAATGGGAAGCCCGCGACTTCTTCGAGGTCCTCCTGCCCGGCGCCAAGACCGGAGGTCTCTGATTGGCGCCCCTTCACCTCTTAGCTTTCCTCAACCCGACGAGTTTCGTGACGACGTCGGGGTACCTGGCCATTTTCCTATTGTCGGTACTGCAGTCTTGTTGCGTACCAACCTCGTCCGAACTGACGCTGGGCTTTGCCGGGGTGCTCGCCGCCGAAGGGAGGCTGAGCCTTCCTGGCGCCATTGCCGCCGGGGCCCTGGGCGAGGTGGTCGGTGCCTACATCGCCTGGTTCATCGGGCGTTCGGGAGGACGCGCCTTCGTCGACCGGTTCGGCCGCTACATACTGCTCAGTCACCGCGACCTCGACCGGGCCGAGGCCTGGTACCACCGCCATGACCGTTGGGGTGTGTTCGGTAGCCGCCTACTGCCAGTGATGCGCAATTTCGCCGCTCTTCCCGCCGGAGTGGCGGAGGTACCGCTCGGCCGCTTCGGGCTGCTGACGGCGGCAGGGAGCCTCGTCTGGGACGCGACCATGGCCGTTATCGGCTACGAGGTCGGCAGCAGCTGGAAGTCGGTCATGCACGGCTTCAGCGACGCCGGTTACCTTCTCGGCGCCCTAGTCGTGGCGGCCGTGGTCGTGTTCCTGGTCCACCGGTACCGGTCCTACAAAGCGGCCAGCCCTTCCGGGGCGCAGAACATCGCACTGAGCACAAAGTATCCCCCTGCTGAGGCTAAAGACTTGTGAACGGCCGCATCGACCGTGGCACTGGGCGACCCGTCAGCGGGTCTCGATTGTCGCGAGCCGTGGCCGCGCCGGGAGGGACGCTGCTACTCCTCCGCGCCTTTCTGGGGGTAACTTTCACCTTCGCCGGGCTGCAAAAGCTGGCCAACCCCAACTTCTTTAGCCCGACGGCCCCGGGCTCGTTCCAGAGCCAACTCCGTGGGTCCATCATCACGAGCCCGCTTCATCACCTCCTCGACCCGGCGCTCCGCGCCCCTACCCTCATCGCCGTGCTAGTCGCACTGGGAGAAGTCGCGGTGGGCCTGGGCACACTGGTCGGGCTCTTCGGACGCCTGGCCGCCACCGGCGGAGCGCTGCTGTCGTTGTCGTTCTTCCTCACGGTCAGCTTCAGGGACAACCCCTATTACTACGGGGCTGACATTGTCTTCCTCTTTGCGTGGACACCGTTCGTCCTCGGGGGCTTTGGCGCCTGGTCTCTTGACGGCATTTACGCCCAGCGGGCAGAGCGAGCACGGACGGCCATGAGTGCGGCCGCACCTCAAGTGGGGATGACGAAGAGACAACTGGCGGCATTGACGCGCCACGAGGCCGAGCTCGACCGGCGGAACTTCGTATATAAAGCTGCCGCCGCCGGCGTTGTGGCGCTCACGGGCCTCGCTCTTGGCGGGCTCGTGAGCGCTCTGGGGCGGCTCCTGCACACACCGGCACCCTCGGGAGCAGCCGCGCCGCTCCCCGGCGCCAGCGGGCCCGGCGCGGTCGCTCCCACTACCAGTGGCCCCACCCCCGCTGTGCCCGGGCCCACATCAAGCCCGGCGACATCGACCACCGTCGCGACTGGGCCCGCCCCGAAGGGGGCCCTGATCGGGCCGGCCGCGGATGTACCGGTCGGAGGCGCGGCAACCTTCACCGACCCGGCCACCCAGGTACCAGCGCTTGTCGTCCAGGTAACCAAGGGCGCTTTCCGCGCTTTCTCGGCGGTCTGCCCTCACGCCGGCTGCACCGTCCAGTTCGACGGCACGAACGACGTTTTCGCCTGCCCCTGCCACGGGTCCGTCTTCAATGCCACCACCGGGGCGGTCCTCCAAGGGCCCGCCCCAACGGGCCTTTCACCCATCCCTGTCGCCCTCGGGCCCAACGGACAACTCTATGTCGACGGCTGAACGACCCGCCGGAGCGGTGCCCGGGGAACCGAGATTTCATCACGGGTATCGGCTCGGTGGGCCTGAAGAACCTGCGCCGTCAGCTACCGTAGCGGCGTTGTCTCGCTGCGAAACTTCGCAGCGCCCTTAGAAAGTCGATCTCACGGAAAGCAGGCCAGTAGGCCTCGCAGAAGTACAGCTCGGAGTAAGCGCTCTGCCAGAGCAGGAAGTTGGACAAGCGAAGCTCCCCACTGGTGCGGATGACCAGATCGGGGTCGGGCTGCCCGGCGGTGTAAAGATGTCGGGCAACGTCCTCGATGGTGAGAGTGTCGGCCAGTTCAGCGAGCGTCGTGCCGGCAGCGACGTGCTCGTAGAGCACGGCGCGGAGGGCATCAATGACCTCCTCCCGCCCGCCGTAGCCGACGGCCAGCGTGACGTGGGCACCAGTCGCGCAACCACGGCTGGCTTCGACGGCGTTTTTCAAAGCTTCCGCCGTCGTCGCCGGCAGTAGGTCGAGCGAGCCCGCGATGTGGACCCGCCAGGCGGGGTTCACGCTGAGCTTGTCGACAACGATCTTTTCGATCACCTCCATGAGGTACGCAACCTCGGCGTCGTCGCGCTTTGACAGGTTCTCGGTCGAGCAGAGGAACGCCGTGACGTGTTTGATGCCGGCTTTGGCGCACCAGTTCAGGACGTCCTCGATATGGTCTGCGCCGTACTTGTGGCCCAGGCTCGGGTCCGCCAAACCCCGCTGCCGGGCCCAGCGACGGTTGCCGTCCATGATGAGCCCCACGTGCTTGGGGAGGGGGGCCTCGATGAGCTGCTTGCGCAGTCTCCGGGCGTAGAGACGGTAAGCGAGATCCTGACCTAGCAAGTTCTGCGGTCCCCGCGCCGGTCCTCAACCCATATTGTCCCTCTAGCCATTTGGTCTGTTCATTTTAGGCGGCGCACCTTACAGCTAGGTGAACTGGCCGTTTCCCCTCCTGCCAGCGGAGCTAGCGCGTTCCGTTAAAGAGGCCGCCGCCCAGGCCGCGGGAGGCCCACTACATGTGAACATCGCCCTGTGCTACGGAGGTCGCCAAGAGATAGTTGACGCCTGCCGGGCCCTCGTCGCCGACCTGGCTTCCCAGGGGGTCAAACCCAGCGACCTGGCCGACGCCATAGACGCCCAGGGCATCGCCACGCACCTCTACGCCGCCGATCTTCCCGACACCGACCTCGTGATCCGCACCAGCGGCGAGGCGCGCCTGTCCGGGTTCCTACTTTGGCAATCCGTCTATGCCGAACTGTCCTTCGTGGGCCCTTACTGGCCGGCGTTCCGCCGTGTAGATCTGCTCCGCGCCTTGCGGGACTACACCGGGCGACAGCGTCGGTTCGGGTCGTAGGCGACGAGGAACGTTACCGATGCTCAGATCCAAGCTCGGGTGGGAGCACAGGCATCACTTGAACCCCAGCTTGGTGAGCGCCGACTGCAAAGACTGTTGGAACCCGGCGCTGGTGTAACTGGCCCCTGACACTCCCTGGATGTTGGCGTTCTGGGCTTGGAGGGCCTGTTGTTCGAGCAGCGGGATGGACTGCTGGTCGATCGACTGGGAACGGAAGTTGCCCCCGTCGTTGATCGAGGCGATGGCGACGTTGGTCAGCTTCGTGCCCGACACGGTGGCCGAGACGGACAGGATCCCGTAGTTGTAGTTGACGGCCGCCCCGACAGCCGTCCTGGCCGCCGATGGTCCCGTCGATGGCCCGGACTTCTTGGCCAGGACCGAGGTGGACGGCGTTGGGCCGGGAGGCGCGGCCATCGGCGCCGGGGCCCCGAGGGTGATCTTTGCCGTCCCGGTATGGAAGCTCAGGACGCCGGCAAGCCCGGCAATTGTGGCCGCGATTACGAGCGGTGCGTGCCTCATTTTACTTTGTCCTTTGTTCTCGCAACGTTTTAGGCATCAGGGCGTTTAGCATCAGAAGGAGAACGCTTCGTGGTGGATACGTTCTTTGGGCACTCCCAACTGGCGTGCCGCCGACATGACGGTCTGGCTGAAGCCACTTGGCCCGCAGATATAGACGTCGCGCTGGCCTAGGTCGGGCACCAGGTGCCTCAGCGCTCGGGCGTCAAGGCGCGCCTTGTGCCGCGGGCCAAGGACACTGAAGGCCCGCCCGCCGCGTTCTGCCACCAAGGCAGCCATCTCGTCGCGGTGCACCAGATCTTCGGAGCTCGACGCCCGCACGACGACGGCAACATCGACCGAGGCGGGCAGGTCCTCCAACATTGCTCGCATGGGCGTGATGCCCACGCCGGCGGCGATGAGGGCCACCCGGCCGGTGGACTGGGCATGGTGGGTGAAAGCCCCGTACGGCCCCTCCACCCACACCCGGGTCCCGGGCCGCAGCGCGGCAATGGCGGAGCTGTGGTCGCCCACGGCCTTGACCGTCACCCTCATCATGGGCGGGCGGGGCAGGGCGGAGAGCGAATAGGGGTGTGCTTGCCACCACAGGCCAGGGGTGAGGAAGCGCCACTGGAAGAACTGGCCCCCGCTCACCCGCAGGCGGTCCAGGCGCCGGCCCCGGCACACGATCGAGTAGACGCCGGGCGCTTCCTCCCCCACCCGCTCGATGCGCAACTGGTGGCGCAGGTTGCGGGCCACCGGCAAGGCCAGGCGATAGACAATGACCACCCCGGCAGTGCCCGCCCACGCCGTGGCCCATATGGCCCGGGCCAGAGGGTGGCCGACGAAACTGACCCCGGTGGCGATCTGGTGGGCAAAAGCGAGCGCAAGCGCTATGTAGGTGTAAAGGTGCACCACCCACCAGGTCTCGTACTTGAGGCGCCGGCGGGCGATGCGGACCGAAGTGACCGCCACCATCACCAACAGGGCAAAGGCCACCGCCGAGGCCAGGATGTCGGGATAGGAAGCCAAGAAGACCCAGAGCTGGCGCAACGCCCCGGTCCGAGAGCTTTGGGCATAGCCCAGCGTTATCAGCACCACGTGGGCGGCGATGAGCCCGAGCGCCCAGGGGGCTATGCGCCGGTGCCAGCGCACCAGGCGGTCCTGGCCGACCGCTCGCTCCAGCGGGGCCACCCGGGCGATGAGCAAGACCATGACCAGCATGAGATAAGCGCCGCTGAAGCCGGCCAGGCGCCCTCCGGCGATGAGCAGCCCGCCCGGGGCGGCCAGCGAACGGAGGGTCTCTGCTTTGATGACCGCGCCCAGGACGGCGCCGAAGCCCAGCCCGGCCAGCGTCAAGAACACATCAGCGGCCCAGCGACGAGGGGCACGGCCCGGGCGGTGGCGCGCTCGGGCGCCCGGCGCTTGGCGCGCGGGGACATCGCGCGGCCACCGTCCTGGGAGCGTTATGTCTTGGTCTGAGAGCCGGCGTGGCTCAACGATTGTCACTTGGTCCTCTCCGGTCGGCTGTCATGGTGCAACGGAGCGTAAACGGTGGACCTAAGAGCTAGCTAAAGTCAAGCTTTTTTGAGTGGAACTTCAGTTTTCTATTACTTTGGCCTCCGAATAGGACAAAGTTCGCCATCAACTCTGGCAGCTTCCTCCGCCACGCCGTCGGCACCGCCGCTCGCCACCGATGAAAGGTGCCATTAGCGTCAGGCCCCTCACTCAAGCGGATATCCCCGCGGCCGTGGTGCTCCACCGTGGCGTGTTGCCGACGCAGTTCCTGTCCCACTGCGGGCTGGCCTTCATCCTCACCTACTACCAAGCGTGGACCGATGCACCAGGCTCAATTTCCCTGGTGTCCTGTCAGGTTGAAGCGCTCAGTTTCCCCGGTTGACCGCTGCACAGTAGCCCGCGAGTCGTTCGAGGATCTGCTCTGCGGTCTTGTGCCAGACGAAAGGCTTGGGGTCCTCGTTCCAGGCGGCTGCCCAGGCCTTGATGTCAGCGGCAAGTTCCTTCACGCTGCGATGGGCTGAGCGCTGGAGTCGAGGGCGTCGCCCTGGAAGACGACGGCGCTGGCCGCCCGAGCGGCGAGCGGGTCACTGGCGACATCGATGCCGGCCAAGGGGGCCGTCCCCGCCGTGGGCGTGACCGTCGTGGCGAGCATGCCGATGGTGGTCGACTTGCCGGCACCGTTGGGGCCGAGCAGCCCGAAGGCTTCGCCCGCCTCGACGCTGAAATCGATGCCCCTCACCGCCTCCACCCCGCCGGGGTAGGTCTTGGTGAGCCCCCTGACTTCGATCTCGGGCCCTGCCATCCTTGGCGCACCAGTAGCAATAGGCCGGGTCATTGGCGTCTCCTTTCCTCGGACTCGTATCCCTAGGTTCTAAGTAGCTTAGTTGCCAAGTAGCATAGCATCTGCTACAGTTAAGTCAAATGGCAAAGACCGCAGCTCCCGAGATGCCCGCGCCGAACGAAATGGTCGGCAACCTGCAGCGCTTCGGCCTTGGGCGAGACCAGATGCGGGCCGCCCTAGCCACCGCGGCCGGGATCAGTGGCACCGACCTGGACGCCCTCGAGCACCTCGAGGCCGAAGGCCCCCTGACCCAGCGCCAGTTGGGCGACCGGCTGTCGCTGACGTCGGGGGCCATAACCATGCTGGTCGACCGCCTGGAAGCCGCGGGGTGGGTGGCCCGCCGGCCGCACCCGACCGACCGCCGCTACCTGCTCGTCGAACTGACGCGCCAAGCTCTGGGCCGTACGCCTCCCGCTTTGGCCGCCTACCATGCCGAGGTCAGGTCACTGGCGGCCGAGGTCCCCCCCCAGAGCCGTGACGCCGTCGCCGAGTTTCTTCGCGGCGCGGCCGAGGCCGCCTCCACTGCCACCCGCCAGCTGCGCGCCGAAGCCTTGGCCAAGCAACATCGCCATCGGGACGGCGGCTCAGGAGCCGTGGACCGCTAGGCACCGGCACCTGGGCGAGCCTTCCACCCTCTGCCGGCCAGGGTGGGCCACCCGGCCGGTATGGTTTCAAAATCATCAATACACCTGCAACAAGTTGGAGGTCGCAATGGGCCAACCAGCCGCTGACGCCCCCGTCGGCGCGCCATACATTGACGGTGTCGTCCACCGCCGTAGCCCGCTGTCGGTAGCCGGCACCGTCGAGCGGCTAACCCAAGTGGTCCAGGGCGCGGGGGCCAAGGTCTTTGTCGTGGTGGACCACAGCGGTGAGGCGGAACGGGCCGGGCTGTCGCTCCGGGACACCAAGCTCGTGGTCTTCGGCAGCCCCGTTGCCGGCACCCCGGTGATGGAGGCATCACCCCTGGCCGCGCTCGACCTCCCGCTGAAAGTGGGGTCTCCTGACCTATCCG
>JBEKNX010000231.1:0-11920 GCA_049522375.1 Acidimicrobiales bacterium
ACATTTTTGTCAATGATGGCCCGGCGTACCACGGCTCCTTCACCGATGCGCACGTTGTCCATGATCACGGAGTCCTCGACCAGTGCTCCCTGGTCGACCTTCACGCCGGGCGAGATGACCGAGCGCCGCACGGTGCCCCCGGAAATGATAGAGCCGGCCGACACGATGGAGTCGAACGCCTGCCCGGACCGGCCGGCGTCCTCGAAGACGAACTTGGCCGGCGGCAGCTGGGGAGGGGTGGTGAAGATGGGCCAGTCCGTGTTGTACAGGTTGAAGGCCGGCTGCACGGCGACGAGGTCCATGCTGGCGTCGTAGTAGGTGTCGAGCGTGCCGACGTCGCGCCAATAACCCCGTTCGGCCACTGTGCAGCCGCGGACCTCGTTGGTATTGAAGTCGTAGAAGTGGGCGTCACCGCTCTCGACAAAACGCGGGACGATGTCGCCGCCCATGTCGTGGCGGCTATTGGCGTCCTGGGCGTCCTCTCGCAACGCGTCCACCAACGCGCCGGCATTGAAGATGTAATTGCCCATCGAGGCGTAGAGGTGCGACCTCCCCGCCGCCAGCGCCAGCGGGTCCGGCGGCTTTTCGACGAAACGGTCGATGACCCTGCCAGGCCCGGGTTCGACGATCCCGAAGCCGTGGGCTTCGGCGGCGGGCACCGCTATGGCTGCCACCGTCGCCGTCGCCCCACTTTGGATGTGCTGGGCCAACATCTGGCTCGGGTCCATCCGGTAAATGTGGTCCGCCCCGAAAACCAGGATGTAGTCGGGCCGCTCATCGCCCACGATGTTGAGGTTCTGGTAGATGGCGTCGGCCGAGCCGGCGAACCACCAGGGCCCCCGGCGCATCTGGGCGGGGACGGTGGTCACGTAATTGCCCAGGAGCGTGGAAAGCCTCCAGGTGCGGGAAATGTGCAAGTCGAGACTATGGCTCTTGTACTGCGTCAGTACCACGACCCGCAGGAACCCGGCGTTGGCCAAATTGGACAAGGCGAAGTCGATCAGCCGGTAGTGGCCCCCGAAGGGGACAGCCGGCTTGGCGCGGTCCAACGTCAGAGGCAGGAGGCGTTTGCCCTCACCTCCGGCTAGGACCATCGATAGGACACGCGGCACGCTCCCAAACTACCTGTGCCGAAGGCCCATACGGGCGCCCGGCGCGGACTTTGGCAAGAGCCCGGGCACCAGGCCCGGTCCGGACTGCCGCGGGCCAGGCGAAGGCCGGGCCGCGTCAGCGGCGAGCCGGGTCACCCTCGCTGCCGCCGGTGCCGGCGTCGAGCGCGCTGGGGGCGTCGTGCCCGTTACCGTCGTGCCCGTGAGCGCCGTGGCCGTTCCCCCCGTGGACGGCGCCCAGGGTGTGGTAGGCGCCCCGAGCGTCGCGCGTGATGATCCCGCCGACAGGACGCTGGATCGGGTGGACGCGCCCGCTCTGAAGCCGTATGCAGACCCGGTAGGCCACCAGGCCCCCCACTATCGGCCCGATGAACGAACCGTACTGGAGGATCTCGATCAGCCGTTCGAAGGAGATTTGCAGCCCGTTGCCGATCACGTCGGTGGCGCTGGCTAGGGTCAGGTCGGCGAAGAACAGTAGAGCCGCCACCCCGAAGGCCGTGCGCAAAGGCTTGTCGCGGGGGCGGTCGAGCAAGTTGTGCTCTTCATAGTCGGCGTACAGGCGTTTGTCGATCCACGGCCACGCATAGATCACCGTGAAGACGAGCCCGGGCAGGAGGATGCCAGGGAAGAAGGGGTTGGCGATCTCGTGGCCAAAGCTGCGGAACTCCCAGTGGGGCCACAAGCGCAGGGCGCCGTCGAGCCACCCCACGTACCAGTCTGGCTGGGTACCGGCGCTCGACCGCGCCGCTTCGTAGGGGCCGAAGACCCAGATGGGGTTGACCTGGACCAGGCCGCCCAGGCCGAAGATGACGGCGGCCACGAAGGTGAGCAGCGCCGTCGACTTGATCGTGTACTGCGGCCACAGCCGGCTGCCGACGATGTTGCGCTCGGTCTTGCCCGGGCCGGCGAAATCGGTGTGCTTCTGGTGCCACAGTATGGCCAGGTGCCCCCCGAGCAGGCCTGCCAGCAGGGCGGGGAACAAGAACTCGTGTATAAGGAACAGCCTCTCGAAGAAGACCCCCGAGCCCGGGAAGGCGCCGCCCCACAAGTTGAAGGCCAGCCACGGGCCGGCCAGCGGGATGGACTGGACGATCGAGAAGACGACCCGGAGGCCTGAGCCGGACAGCAGGTCGTCGGGCAGCGAATAACCTGAAAAGCCCTCCAGCATGGCTATCAGCAGCAGGGTGACGCCGATCACCCAGTTGATCTCCCGGGGCCGGCGGAAGGCGCCAGTGAAGAAAATACGGCCCATGTGGAAAGTGATGGCGGCCATGAAGATGAGGGCCGCCCAGTGGTGGGCCTGGCGCATCACCAACCCGGCTCGCACACTGAACGAGATGTTGATGACCGAGGCGTAGGCCTCGGTCATGGATTGGCCGTCCAGGGCTTTGTAGGGGCCGTGGTAGACGACGACGGCGCTAGAGGCGTTATAGAACAGGCCCAGGTAGATCCCGGTGGCCAGCAGGATGACGAAGGTGTACATGGCGATCTCGCCGACCATGAACGACCAGTGGTCCGGGAAGATCTTGTCCATGGCCGAGCGCAGCCACTTCGACGACCCCAGGCGGTCGTCCGCCCAGTCCAGGGCTTTCTGTTCGAGCTGCGCCCTTTTGCGCGCCGCGGAACGTTCCGCCACCGTGCTCATGACCGCGCCTGTCCTTGCTGGTCGGGTGGGCCGTACGGAGCGGCGGCTGCCGGTGCCGGGGGCACTAGTCGCCTGACCGGTTCCAAAAGCCGGGGCCGATGGGCTCGACGAAGTCGCTGCGAGCGATGAGGTAGCCGTCGGGCCGCACGAGCAAGGGCAACTGGGGCAGGGGCCGGGACGCCGGGCCGAAAACGGGTTCGCAGTCCTGGAGGATGTTGAAGGTCGACTGGTGGCACGGGCAGATGAGCTGCATGGAAAGGACGTTGAACAGGCTCACGGCACACCCGGCATGAGTGCAGACCTTGGAGAAGGCGACGACGCCGTTGGCACCGGAGACCACCTCGAAGTCAGCCTGGCCGGGACGGGCCTGGATTTGCAGTCCCCCGATATTGAGCACGACCGCGGCCGAAGTGGGGTCGTCTATGTAGCCCTCGGGGAACACGGTAAGAAGACCGTCCACCATGACGTCGTCCACGTGCAGGGCATTGCCGTCCTCGGTCACCAACCTCGCCCCGGGGTACCACTTGGTGTGATAGAGCGCCCCGCCCGGACGGACGCCCAGGGAAGCCAGCGGCCAAATGGCGGCGATGCCGAAGATGGTCCCCACCGGTACGAGGACCTTTTTCACCAGGAACCCTCGCCGGTCCATGATGGCGTCGGTCCCCCGCGACAGGGAGTCGACGATGGCGGCGCGCTCCTCGGGGTCGGACACGTGATGGCCCCGGCTGGCGGTTATGTCGTGGCCCGGCAGCAAGTAACGCGCCCAGAGCAGCAAGCCGGTCCCCAGGCTGGCAAAAGCCAGGAGCAGTAACGCGCCTTCGTACTGGGCCTGACCGCCGGTCCAGTAGACGACCATGAGCCCGATCCCGCACGCCGCCGTGATAGCCCAGAACGCGGCGATGACCATCTCCATCCGCCGGGCCCGCCAGGGGTCGTGGCGCAGGGGGTACCAGGTGTCGTCCTGGTCGGGGGGGACGTCGTCGGGCCACGGGGTGGTCTCCGAGACGCCGTCCAGGGCATCGTGGGTGCCGGTGAAAACCCGTGGGAACGGTGTTCCCGCCCGCGGGGTTTCTGCCGTCGCGGTTTCTGCCGTCGCGGTTTCTGCCATCGGGGCTTCGGCCATCGCACTACCCCCGGTTCCCGATCAGCCGGGCGACGAGGAGCAGCACGCCCAGCCCGAAGATGACGCCCACGAAACCCTCGGGGACAGGGCCGAAGTTAGCGATCCCCAGGCCGCCGGGGTCGCGAGTGTGGCTCAGGTTGTACATGTAGTCGGCGATGGCGGACACCTGCTGGTCAGTGAGCTGGCCCGGGCCGAAGTTGGGCATGGGCCGGGGCCCGACCCTGATGGCCTCGGCTATCTGCGTCTCGGTCGCCTGGCGCAGGCTGGGCACCACGTACCCGTGGCTGAGCATCCCGCCTGCTCCCGAGGCATCGTGGCACTGGGCGCAGTTCAAAAGGAACAGCTGGTCGCCCTCCGACAGGGTGAGGCACTTGCTCGTCTCGTTGTTGCACGCCGGCGTGACCTCGAGGATCCCGGGCCCCGGCGTACCGTGCTCGACGTCCAGGGCGTTGATGTAGGCCACGATGTCGGCGATCTGGGCCGGGTTGAAGTAGGGCTTGTGCGGCTGCGGCTCGAGGGTGGGAGAGGCGAGGGGCATACGCCCGGTGGAAAGGAAGAAATCCACCGCCGCCGCACCGACGTTCAGGAGCTCGGGCCCCTTGGCGCCGACGCCGCCGATCCCGTGACAGGAGGCACAGTGCCCGTTGTAGAGAGCCTCGCCAGCCTGGATGTCGACCGGGTCGGTGCTGATCGGCTTGGTCTGGGCCGGAGCCGAGCCGGTCCACACCAGCACGGCGAAGACGACCATGACCGCGCCCACCAGCGCGCCCGGGCCCAGGAGCGGCCGTCGGCGCCTTTTGGCCGCAGAGACCGCCGCCGCGCCCGCCGACGCTGGCCCGTTGGCGTCGTCGGTGCTGTCGTCGAAGTCGGTCAGGTCGGTCATTTGGTCGATGGGAGCAGGAAGATCATCCCGTACAGGGCGATCCACACGACGTCTACGAAGTGCCAATAGTAGGAGAGCATTTCCACGTGCGGGGCACTGCGGTGCCCCCCGAAGCGGATCCGTGGGTTGAGCGACCGCAGGTACATGAAGATCATGGCGGCCAGGCCGCCGAGGACGTGGAGGAAGTGGATGCCGGTCAGAAGGTAGAACGCCCCACTGTACGCGCTCTGCTGGAGCGAGAAGTTGCGCGTCGCATAGTCGACGACCTGCATGCCCTCGAAGATGGCGCCGAGCGCCCACGTGAAGGCCAGCCATGCCCGGAACCCGGCCAGGTTGTTGCGGTGCACCTCCCGGACGGCCAGTTGCATGCTCCCCGACGACAGGACCAGCACGACGGTCGCTACGCCGACCGTCTTGGCGTCGACGACGTCACCGAAGGGGGGCCATACGGGCGTAGCCGCCCGCAACGTCAGGTAGGCGGCGAAGAGGCCGCTGAAGAACATCAGTTCGGAGGCCAGCCAGACGATGGTGCCGACGTTGACCAGCGCCGGCCGATACTCAGCGGGGCCTATCGGTTTGGCCGGGCTCAGGGGCGGGGCGGCGGTTGTGCTCATGGCGGTCATTAGCCTTACTTTCTACACAAAGCCGAGGGTGTAGGCCCAATCAACCTAACGCTGGAAGTTCGGTATGCCGAAGCCAACCTCGCTCCAGCGCCGCCTCACCGACGGCCGGAGCACGCCCTACTGTGGGGCGGTGGCCACCAAACCGGGACTTAGGGCGCTTGGCGGTCGCAGCGCGTACCGGTACGACCACCCTGACGCCGCCGTGCTCGAGGTCTTCGACAACCCCCACCCGACCGCCGCCTGGGCGGTCTGCCTGCTCTGCAATGAGTTCACCAGCCTTTGCCCCGTGACCGGGCAGCCGGATTTCGGGCGCCTGCACATTGGCTACGTGCCGGGCCGGCTCTGCGTCGAGAGCAAGAGCCTGAAGCTGTACCTCATGCGCTACCGCAACCACGGCACGTTCCATGAAGACTGTGTTAATAGGGTGGCTGATCACTTGTCCGGGAGGCTTTCGCCCCGGTACCTGCGGGTCTATGGCGAGTTCAACCCTCGAGGCGGCATTGCCATACGGCCGCTGGCCGTCAGGGCCGCGCCTGACCTGGCGGAGGACGAGGAGCGCCACTGCCTTTCGCTGCTGGCTCAGGCCGGCACGTACGAAAGCGGCTGATGCCCTACCTCGTCAAGGAGATCTATTACACCCTGCAGGGCGAAGGGGTTCATGCCGGCCGCCCCGCCGTGTTCTGCCGGTTCTCGGGCTGCAACCTGTGGACGGGACGCGAAGAACACCGCTCCCGGGCGACCTGCCAGTTCTGCGATACCGACTTCGTCGGTACCGACGGAGCGGGAGGGGGCCGGTTCAAGACCCCTCATGACTTGGCGAGGGCGGTGGCGGCGACCTGGGCTGGTAGACGGCAGTCCAGGGCCGAGCCGTACGTCGTATGCACGGGCGGTGAGCCGCTATTGCAATTGGACGCCCCGGCCGTTGACGCCCTCCACGAAGCCGGGTTCAGCGTCGGCGTCGAGACCAACGGGACCCGGCTGGGCCCGGCGGGCCTCGACTGGGTCTGCGTCAGCCCAAAAGCCGGCGCCCCGCTGAAGCTCGACCGCGGCCACGAGCTCAAGCTGGTCTACCCCCAGCAAGGAGCACCGCCCGAGGCCTACCAGGACATGAACTTCAAGCGGTTCTCGCTCCAACCGATGGACGGCCCGGCGCGAGACAAGAACACGGCTCTGGCTGTCGAGTACTGCCTGGCCCACCCGCAGTGGCACCTCAGTCTGCAGACCCACAAGTACCTGGGGATCCCATGACCATGGACGTTTTCCGGGACTTTAGTCTCGAGGCGGCTCACCGCCTCCCCTACGTACCCGAGGGGCACAAGTGCTCTCGCCTGCACGGTCATTCTTTCCGGGTCCGGATCCGGGTTAGGGGCGAGGTCGACCCGGCCACCGGCATGGTGCTCGACTTCGCCGAGATCAAGGCGGCCTTCGCCCCCCTGCACGACCGCCTCGACCACCACTTTCTCAACGAGGTCGACGGGCTCGACAACCCGACGAGCGAGAACTTGGCCCGTTGGATATGGGACCACCTCGCCGGTTGCCTGCCCCTCGCCGAGGTCGTCGTGGGCGAGACGTGCACGTCCGGGGTTGCCTATACCGGCGAGCGCCGGTAGGCGTGGTACTTCACCTCCCATAGGCACAGGCCGTGAGGCGGTGCCACGGGCCCGGCGGCGGCTCTGTCCCGCGCCGCCAACACCGAAGCTGTCTCACCGGCCTTGCGCCGGCCGGCGCCCACCTCGACCAGTGTCCCGACTATGGAGCGCACCATCTGGTGACAAAACGACTGCGCCTCGATCTCGAACAAGTAGCGGCTTTCTCCCAGATCGGACCAATCGGCCCGCAGGACCCGGCGCACCAGGGGGCCGGGACGCCCCCGGACGGCGTGGCAGAACGACGAGAAGTCATGGGGGCCCAAAATGGCGTCGCAGGCGGCTTGCATGGCTCGAAGGTCGAGCGGCGCGCCGACGTGCCAGGACGTCAGGGCCGAGAACGGGTCCGGCCAGGGGCCCGGCGGCGCCCACTCCGCCTCGCGTACGGCCACGGCCGGCGCCAGCATCTTGTTGACCGAACGCTGCACCCGCTCGAGGTCGGCACCGGCGTCAATGTCGGTGGTCACCACTTGGCCCCAGGCATGCACGCCGGCGTCGGTACGGCCGGCACAGGTCAGCACGACCGGGTGACGGAGGGCCCGTTCGAGGGCGCCACCGAGGGCGCTGGCCACCGTGTACACGCCCTGCTGGGCGGCGAAACCATGGAACGAAGTTCCTAGGTAAGCGACGACTAGGCGCACCCGGCGCGCCGCCACCGGCCCGGATGGCCCAGCCATCACCGAGGCATGGGACAGGGCGTCAGCTGGGGACAGGGCGTCTACTGGCGGCAGGGCGTCGGCTGAGGGCCCACCCCGTGGGGACGGGGCCCGGGGGCCCGGCGGGAGGCGTGACTGACCCCAGCGGGTCAGACGAGCTCGATGCGGGCCATAGGGGCGTTGTCGCCGTGCCGGGGCCCGAGTTTGAGGATCCGGGTGTAGCCACCGCGCCGCTCGGCGTAACGGGGCGCGATCTCGGCGAAGAGCTTGTGGGCCATGTCCTTGTCGCGGATGAACGCCACGACCTGGCGGTGGTGCTCGACGCCGCCCTTCTTGGCCTTGGTTAGGCACTTCTCGAACGCCGGGCGCAACGCCTTGGCCTTCGCCTCGGTTGTGATGAGGCCCTCGGCGGCGATGAGCGACGCCACGAGGTTGCCCATCATGGCCTTCTGATGGGCGGCGTCGCCGCCGAAGCGGCGGCCTTTCTTCGGACGACCAGGTATGCCAGCCACAGTTATTGCCCCTGCTTGCCGCGGAGCGAGAGACCTCTCTCGTCCAGTTTCTGGAGGACCTCGTCGAGCGACTTCTGGCCGAAGTTGGTGATGGCCAATAAGTCGTCTTCGGTCTTGGACACAAGCTCTCCTACCGTGTTGATCTGCGCCCTCTTCAGGCAGTTGCGCGGCCGCTCCGAGAGATCCAGTTCCTCGATGGGCAGGTCGAGATCCGGCGACCCGGTACCGGCGCCGGTCACCTCGCCCAGGACGAGGCCTTGAGGCGACTCGCTCATGTCGGCGACCAGGCCGAACAGTGACCGCATCGTGCTGCCGGCCGACGCCAGAGCTTCTCGGGGCGTTATCGAACTGTCGGTGGTGATGTCGAGGACCAGGCGGTCGTAGTTGGTGGACTGCTCCACCCGGGCCGGCTCCACGGCGAACGAGACCAGGCGTATGGGGGAGAAAATCGAGTCGACGGGGATGACGCCTATCGTCGAGGACCGTTTGTTACGGTCCGCCGAGACGTAGCCCCGACCCCTTTCCACCGTGATGTCGCACGCCAGGCGGCCCTTGGCGTTGATGGTGGCCAGGTGCAGGTCGGGGTTTAAGATCTCGACGTCGGCGGTCGTCTGGATGTCACCGGCCGTCACCACACCCGGGCCCCGGGCGTCGAGGCGCAATGTCACCGGCTCGTCGCTCTCCACCCGCAGGACGATGTCCTTGAAGTTGAGGATGATGTCGGTGACGTCTTCCTTCACGCCCGGCAACGTGGTGAACTCGTGCAGGGCGTCATCGAAGCGGACCTGGGTGACCGCCGCGCCCGGGATGGATGACAACAGCGTGCGGCGCAACGAGACGCCCAGGGTATGCCCGAAGCCGGGCTCCAGGGGACCGAGGGCGAAACGCTGGCGATTGTCTTCCTCTTCGCCGAGCGGTTCGACGGCCGGGCGTTGGATGATAAGCATTGCGGCTGCCCTCCTGGCAGAGCGTTACTTTGAAAAGAGCTCGACGATCAGCGACTCACGCACGGGCACGTCTATGTGCTCGCGCATGGGCAGGTCGCGGACCGTGACGTCAAAACCTTCCCCGCCGGGCTCGAGCCATGGCGGGATCTGACGACCCAGGGTATCGAGGTTGTGGCGGACAACGATCATGCTGCGCGTCTTCTCCTTGAGCGAGACCAAGTCGCCTCGCCGGGCCCTGTAAGAGGGGATGGTCACACGCCTGCCGTTGACCAGGACGTGGCCGTGGCGGACCAACTGGCGAGCCTGGGAGCGGCTGGCACCCCAGTTGGCCCGGAAGACGACGTTGTCCAGGCGCAGCTCGAGCATGCGGAGAAGGTTTTCGCCGGTGATCCCCTGCTGGCGGTTGGCCTCCTCGTAGTAGTTGCGGAACTGCTTTTCGAGGACCCCGTAGATACGGCGCGCCTTCTGCTTCTCACGCAGCTGGGTGAGGTACTCCGAACCCTGGCGGACCCGGTCCCGGCCGTGCTCACCGGGTGGGTAGGGCCGACGCTCGATAGGGCATTTCATCGAGTCGCACTTGGGGCCCTTCAGGAAGAGCTTCATCTTTTCACGCCGGCAGAGGCGGCAGACAGGGCCGATGTAACGTGCCATTCGGTCAGACCCTCCGGCGCTTCTTGGGACGGCAACCGTTGTGCGGGATGGGCGTGACGTCCTTGATGCCCGCTATCTCGATCCCGGTGTTCATCAGGGAGCGGACCGCCGTTTCACGACCGGACCCCGGCCCCTTCACTAGCACGTCCACCTTGCGCACCCCGTGCTCCATGGCCCGCCGGGCACAGGCCTCAGCCGCCAGCTGCGCGGCGAACGGCGTCGACTTGCGCGAACCCTTGAAGCCGACGTTGCCCGCCGATGCCCAAGCGAGCACATTGCCGTCCAGGTCGCTGATCGAAACGATGGTGTTGTTGAAAGAGCTCTTGATATGCGCCACTCCGTAAGCGACGTTCTTGCGCTCGCGGCGACGGGGGCGACGGCCGCCGGGCTTGGGTTTTGGCATCTTTTAGTGCTTCCTTAGCTTCTTCTTGCCCGCCACGGTCTTCTTCGGGCCCTTTCGGGTCCGGGCGTTGGTGTGGGTCCGCTGGCCGCGCACCGGAAGGCCACGGCGATGGCGGATGCCCTGGTAAGAACCGATCTCGATCTTGCGCTTGATGTCCTGAGCGACGTCGCGGCGCAGGTCGCCTTCAACTTTCAGGTTGGCGTCGATCCACGCCCTGAGCTTGGCCACTTCCTCGTCTGTGAGATCCCGTACCCGGGTGTCCCGGTTGACGCCGGTCGCCGTGCACACCTGGTTCGACGTCGTCCTGCCGATGCCGAAGATGTAGGTGAGGGAGATTTCGAGCCGCTTCTCCCGTGGGATGTCCACCCCAGCGATACGAGCCATGGCGCGAGCCCCCTAGCCCTGCCGCTGCTTGTGGCGGGGGTTCGTACAGATCACTATGACCCGGCCATGGCGGCGGATCACTTTGCAGTTGTCACACATCGGTTTGACGCTAGGGCGTACTTTCACAGGGTCTCTACCTCGGCTAATAGGGGTTTCAGGAAAGACCCCCCTAGAGCGGCCTTGCCCGTAGAGGCAGGCGTTGGGCGCCCGTGGGCGCACTTGCCTAGCCCCGTGGGGGACGGGCTTGCATGATAGCGCACGCTGGCCGTACCGTCCAAGCGCCGCCCCCTCGGGGCGCCGGCCTGTCCCGCGCCGGCCCCGTCCGGGCACGGGCGCTGCTCAACCCGGGACGGTCAAGACCTCAGGACCGTCGTCGGTCACGGCGATCGTGTGCTCGAAGTGGGCCGACAGGCTCCCGTCCGCCGTGATGACCGTCCAGCCGTCGTCGAGCACCACCGTCTCCTCACCACCCACGTTGACCATGGGCTCGACGGCGAACACCATCCCGGTGCGCAGCTTGGGCCCCGGGGTACCGGGCCAGTAGTTGGGTACGGCCGGCTCCTCGTGCATCTGCGTGCCTATGGCGTGGCCCACGTACCCTTTCACCACCGAGAAGCCCGCTCCCTCGGCCATCGTCTGGACGGCGAGCCCGACGTCGTGGAGACGGTTGCCGTCGACCAGCTGGGCTATCCCCGCCTGCAACGCTTCTTCGGTCACCCGCAGGAGCTTTTCGACTTTCGGCGGCACCTCCCCCACCGCCACGGTGACAGCCGCGTCACCGTGGTAGCCCTCGATAATGGCCCCGCAATCGAGCGAGACGATGTCGCCCTCCTGGACGACGTACGGCCCGGGTATCCCGTGGACGATGACGTTGTTGGGCGACGTGCAGATCACGGCCGGGAAACCGTGGTACCCGAGGAAGTTGGAGCGGGCGCCGCGCCGTTCGAGCACCTCACGGGCCAGTTTGTCCAACTGTGCCGTCGTCGTGCCCGGCCTGACGCCCGCCGAGGTGACCTCCAGCATCTCCGCTACGACCCGGCCCGCTTTACGCATCTTGGCTATCTCGTCGGGCCGGCGCCTCATGCCCCCAGGCTACCCGTGTCCTTGCTCTGGCCAAAGGCCTTGTTCTGGCCCGCGACGTTGTCCTGGCCAGAGGCCTTGCCCTGGCGGGCCGCCTCCACGGCGGCCACCACCCGTGCGGTGACCGTGTCCACGTCACCGACAGCGTTGACCGTGGCCAGCAACCCGCGTTGCCGGTACCAGTCGATCAGGGGCGCGGTGGTGGTCTCGTAGATCTCCAGGCGGCGACGGATGGCTTCTTCGGTGTCGTCGTCGCGC
>JBEKNX010000232.1:0-7359 GCA_049522375.1 Acidimicrobiales bacterium
GGCCGACCAGCCACAGGCCCTTGTCGTCGTAGGTGCGGCCTACCCCGACTATGGGAGCGGTCGGGGTGACCTTCTCGGCCGGCAGCGACCCGAACGAGTGAGCGTCCCCGTAGGCGTTCACCCCGCCGTCCGCCTGCACCAGCCAGTAGCCCTGCCCGTCGGGCGTGACCGCCATGCCCACGTACTTCGTGGCGTTGCCGGTCGGTGTGCCCGCGGTGACGGTGAAAGAATCCGAAGCCGCCTTGCCCTTCTCGCACGTGGGGGCGTACACCTGGTAGCTGCCCGGGGCGACCAGCGCGCCCGGTCCCCGCGTCGATGACCCGCCGAGGTACGAAGGGACTTCGAAGATGGCCGACCAGGAGCCGTTCGTGGCCGGGGGCGTCGTCATCTCGGTGAACGGCCCCTTGGCGGTCTGGCCGTAACGCTCGAAGTCGAAACCGAACCAGTTCTTGTCCAGGACGCAGCCTTTCCCGGCCGTCCCGCTGATGTCGACCACCGTGCCCGGAGGCCCCGAGGACACTGACAGTTTGACGGTGGCGACGGGGGCCGACCCGCACCCGGCCAGACTGATGGACAACGCCCCGGCCACGGCCACCGCTGCCAACACGCTCCGGGCGCGCCGAGGCCCCCACCCGGCCCGCGCCCGCCGAACGCCGACAACTTCCCTCTGTTTGGCTGCCATGCCATCCTCCCGGTTGCCCACCTGCACAGTAATCAGGATCAGGGCGCTCTATCATCCCGTCCCCTGTCCGACGCCTGCGCCATGGGGCGCGACGCGTTCACCACCCGGGTGAGGCGGGCAGGCCCCTTTGGGGTTCGAGTGACCACAATACGTGGTAAGGCAGCACTATAAGTGGGGAAAAGGGACTTGTGGCCCTATGTGCAACGGGCCCAGAGGTCGAGCTTGAAGCATGAGGACGCGGCCCGCGCTCTGGTCGGATGTGGGCTCGGCTTCTCACGACAGGGAATGGCGGGAAGTTCAAGCCCGGGCCGCCCGACTGGCCCGCTTTTATGCCACCCGGGTCGCCACGGGGCGCGCCATCGCCCGCGTCGAAGATCGTCAGGCGCTCCTCCAGGCTGTCTGTGACGCGTTGTTGAGCGAGGCCCGCCACCGCATGGCTTGGATCGGTTTTACCGGCCCCTCGGGAAATGTGGAGCCCGCCGCCTGGGCCGGTGTCCAACGCGAGTACTGGGAGCGGGCACCCGTCCCGGCCCACCTCGCTCCACCGGCGAGCCTGGGGCCGACAGAACGCGCCGTCATGAGCGGTGCGCCTGCCGTTGCGGCCAACATTGGCGCGGGCTCGGTGCTGCTGCCGTGGCAGGAGAACGCCCTCGCCCGGGGCTTCCGGTCTTCAGCCGCCTTGCCGTTGCGGCGGCACGGCACCGTGGTCGGCGCCCTCACGGTGTACGCGGGTGAGGTCGGGGCCTTCGACGATGACGAAGTCCGTCTCCTGGACGGTGTCGCTGAGGACCTGTCTTTCGGTCTGGACGCCCGCGCCGCCGAATCGGGCCGGCAGGTCGCCGAGGCGGCGCGGCGAAGTTCGGAGGAAGCTTTCCGGCTGCTCTTCCAGCGCCACCCCCAGCCGATGTGGGTATTCGACGAGCGAACACTGAGGTTCCTCGAAGTGAACGATGCGGCGCTGGCCCGGTACGGCTACAGCCGCGACGAGTTCTTGGCCATGCGGGTCCTCGACGTCCGCCCGCCCGAAGATGTCCGGGACCTGCTCGAAGTGCTGGCGGGACGGGCTCCCGGGCACGGCCATCGGGGCGTGTACCGGCACCGGACCAAGGCGGGTGCAATATTCCCGGTGGAGGTCACCTCCTATCCCGTCGAGGACGCCGGCCGGTCCTCTTTGGTCATGGCGCAGGACGTGTCCGAGCGGTTACGCACCGAACAGGCTTTGGTCCATCAAGCCACGCACGACCCGTTGACAGGGCTGGCGAACCGGGCCTTGCTCAGCGATCGTCTTACGCACGCCCTCGCCCGCGCCAACCGGGTGACGGACGGGCTGGCGGTCATCTTCGTCGACCTCGACCGGTTCAAGGTGATAAACGACGGCCGGGGCCACTCGGCCGGGGACGTGGTGTTACGGGAGGTGGCGGAGCGCATGAAGGGCGAGGTGCGGTCAGGGGACACGGTCGCCCGGGTCGGAGGCGACGAGTTCGTGATCGTCCTCGAAGGACCGATCGCCCGGGACGCAGTACTGGCGGTGGCGGCGCGGATCGCCTGGGCGATGGACGCGCCGATCAGCGTCGATGGGGCCGAGGTGTTCCTCACGGTCAGCCAGGGCGTCGCTTTTGCACAGCGCGGTGACACCGCAGATGCGCTTCTGCAAGAAGCAGACGGGGCCATGTACCTCGCCAAGCAGGCGGGCCGGGGGCGCATCCATGTCGCCGATGCCGACCTGCTCGGTCAAGCCAGCCGGCAGCTGGACCTGGAGACGGCGTTACGCCAGGCCGTTGACAGCAATGAGTTCATCGTGCACTACCAGCCGGTGGTCGAGGTGGCCAGCGGGAGGATCGTCGGCGCCGAAGCGTTGCTGCGCTGGTTGCACCCGCAACGTGGGCTGCTCGGGCCGGCCGAGTTCATATCCGTGGCCGAGGACACCGGGTTGATCGTCCCGATCGGGGAGTGGGTGCTCCGCCAGGCGCTAGAGGAAGCCGCGTCCTGGTCGTGCTGGGGCGGTGCCGACCACGGCGGCCCAGCGCTGAGCATCGCGGTCAATCTCTCCGCCGCCCAGCTGGCCAGCCGCAATCTGGCCTTCGGCGTGACCCGGGCACTATCGGCCACCGGCGTTGAGCCTTCCCGGCTCCTCCTGGAGGTCACCGAAAGCGTGCTCATCGGCGATCGGGCCCGAGCCGTCGAGGTGCTGAAGGCGCTGCGTAGCCTCGGCGTGCGGGTCGACGTCGACGACTTCGGTACCGGCTATTCATCGTTGGCGCAGGTCCATACCTTGCCGGTCGATTCGCTCAAGATCGACAAATCGTTCGTCGACCGCCTCGCCGGCACCGACGAGGACGACGCGCTCGTGGCCGCGGTGATCCAGCTCGCCCATTCCTCCCACCTCGCGGTGATCGCCGAGGGCGTCGAGGACGGCACCCAACGGGCCCAACTGGTCCGGCTGGGCTGTGAGCTGGCCCAGGGCTACCTCTTCTCCCGTCCGGTCGACGGCGCCCGTTTCCGGGCCATGCTCGCCCACGGCCGCACCCTGCCGTTCGACCAACCGTCCGACCGACCCAGCAGCAAGGAGATCTCCAGATGACTGGTCCCACCGCTCGATTTTTGGCCCGGGTGCTGCTGGCCGACGACGAGCCGGCGATGCTGGCGGCCTTGCACGGCCTGCTCGAAGCGGCCGGTTACCAGGTTGTGGGCGCGGTCGAAGATGGCCTGAGCGCGGTCGAGGAGGCCGTCCGGTTAGCGCCCGATATCGTGCTGGCCGATCTGCGGATGCCCGGCCTGTCCGGCATCGAGGTGGCCGCCGTCCTGCGCGAACGCGCTCCGGGCGTGGCCGTGGCCGTGCTCTCTGCCTACGACGACGTGGCTGTGCAGGTGACGGCCGAGCGCTCGCACGTGGTGGCGTTCCTCGTCAAAGGGTGCTCCTCCCGTGAGATCTTCCACACCATAGATGAATCCGTGGCGGCTGTCCTGCCCGCGGTGTGAGCGTGCCATGACAGGGAGCGGGCCATGAGAGCTCGGCGGCGCGGGGTGCCAACATGGCTGGGCTATCTGGCGGCCGGTGCGGTCGTCATCACCGTCAGCCAACTTCACCCGGAGCTGCCCGGCTTGGCGGGCTGGCGCTCCTTCACCGCGTTGTACCTCTTGGTCAATGCCTCGGCGGTTGGCGCGATCGGTTTGGGCATCTGCCGCCACCGCCCCGCCCAAACGCTGGCATGGTTGTTCGTCCTGGCCAACCAGGCGGTCTATTTCGGCGGGGATTTCCTGTTTTACGTCGGGCGCAATGGCTGGCACTGGACGTCTTACCCGGCGCCAGCGGACGCTTTTTACCTCGGGCACTACCCCTTGCTCGCCGCCGGCCTGATCGTCATGGTCCATTCCCGTCGGGGCGCCTCGAGCCGCCAGCGCCTGGCGGACGGGCTCCTGGCCGGCGTCGGCTTCGCCGTATTGAGCGCGGCTCTTCTGATAGCTCCCAGCGCCAGTGCTCCCGGCTCGCTTCTGGCCAAGGCCACCTCTGCGGCTTACCCGGCCTTCGACCTCATCATCTTCCTCGTCGGCCTGCAGTTGCTCTTCGGCAGCCAGCGAAAGACCGGCTCGGTCAAGCTCCTCGTGTGCGCCCTGGTGCTGCTCTTCGCCACCGACAACGTCTACGCCTGGATGCAGCTGCACGACATCTATAGCGGACAAAGGTTCCTGGACATCATGTGGCTGTCCTACTACGTCGTCCTCGGGGCTTCCGCGCTGCACCCGTCGATGCGTGAGCCCCCTGAGCCCCGGGCCGAGCGGGCCGGTTCCCGGGCCCGTTACGCGCTGCTGGTCGCTCTGACTCTCATCACGCCCTCAGTGGCGCTTTATCAGGCAATTCAGGGCGGTACGAGCGCAGACTTACCGGTAGCGGTGGGCTCGCTCGTATTGTTCGTCCTCGTCGGGCTGCGGATGCTCGGCCTTATCGCGCACCAGTGGCGCCTGCTCGACGAGCTGCAAAGCGCCCAAGCCGATCGAGCCATCCTTCTCCGCCAGACCGTTGACGCGGCCGAACGCGAACGGGGACGTATTGCCGCCGACTTGCATGACGGCCCCATCCAGCACCTCGCTTCGATCGCCTACACGGTCGATGGTGCCGTCCTCGCCTACGGTCGGGGCGATGCCTCGACCGCCACCGAGCTTCTCGGCGGCGTCCGGGAAAAACTGGAGGACGTGGTCGGCGGGCTGCGCCGGATAATGACAGGGCTGAGACCGGCCGTGCTCGACCACGGCGGCCTGGCCGTCGCCATCCACTATTGCGCCCGCGAATTCCAAAGCAGTACGGGCATTAGCGCCACCGTCGACTGCCGGCTCAGCAAGGGCGATATCGCGCTTTACAACGAAACCGTTCTTTTCCGCGTTTGCCAGCAAGCCCTGACTAACGTCGCCAAACACTCCTCCGCCACCGCCGTACAAGTGCGGCTCGGCACCGGGAGCGATGGCGTGGTCGAACTGAGCGTGCGTGACAATGGCGTCGGCCTGGACACCCGGAGCGTCAGTGAACTGGTCCAGCTTGGCCACTTCGGCTTGGCCGGGATGCGGGAACGGGTCGAAGCTGCCGGAGGCCGCTGGTCGCTGCGGTCCAGTCCCGGACGTGGGGCCGAGATCGTCGCCCGCATCCCATGCGGCTGCGGCCCGCCCCCGTCCGGCCCGCCGGACCACTAAAGGTGCGCCATGCATGAGTATGGAGGGGAAAGGGAGGCCTTGCCGTGCCTACAAACTCCCGCGCCGGCCAGCTGGCGGCGCCCTCCGACCTCGTCGACGTCCCTCGCCTCGTCACCGCCTACTACAGCGAGCACCCGGACCCGTCGGTCCCCGAACAGCTCGTTTCGTTCGGGACCTCGGGGCACCGGGGGTCGAGCTTCCGGGCCAGCTTCAACGACGACCACATCGCCGCCATCGCCCAGGCGATCTGCGAGTACAGGAAGGGGGAGGGCATCGATGGCCCCCTGTTCCTGGCCCGGGACACGCACGCCCTGTCCGAGCCGGCCTGGGTCACGGCGGTGGAGGTGCTGGCGGCCAACGAGGTGACGGTCCTGGTCGACGCCCGGGACGGCTACACGCCGACGCCGGCGCTGTCCCACGCCGTGCTGGCCCATAACCGCGCCGGCGGCGGGCGCCGTGGGGGGAAAGCGGACGGCATCGTCGTCACTCCCTCCCATAACCCGCCCAGCGACGGCGGTTTCAAGTACAACCCCCCCGACGGTGGGCCGGCCGGGACGGAGGTGACCACGGCCGTCCAGGACCGGGCCAACGCCCTGCTGGCCGCCGGGCTACGGGGGGTCCGCCGGGTACCTATCGCCCGGGCCCGGGCCGCCGCCACCACCGGCACGTACGACTTCCTCGACGCCTACGTGTCAGATCTCTCCTCGGTCATCGACATGGCCGCCATCGCCGCCTCCGGCCTCCGCATCGGCGCCGACCCGTTGGGGGGCGCCAGCGTGGGGTACTGGGGGGTCATCGGGGAACGCTACGGCCTGGACCTGACCGTGGTGAACCCCGAGGTCGACCCTACCTGGCGGTTCATGACCCTCGATTGGGACGGGAAGATCCGCATGGACTGCTCGTCTCCTTATGCCATGGCCTCGCTCATCGAGCGCCGTAACGAGTTCCAGGTGGCGACGGGCAACGACGCCGATGCCGACCGGCACGGTGTCGTTACCCCCGACGGCGGCCTCATGAACCCCAACCATTTCCTATCCGTGGCTATCGACTACCTGTTCACTCACCGCTCTGGCTGGCCGGCCGGCGCCGACGTAGGCAAGACGCTCGTCTCCTCGAGCATGATCGACCGCGTCACAGCTGGCCTTGGCCGCCGTCTGGTGGAAGTCCCCGTGGGTTTCAAGTGGTTCGTGGCCGGCTTGCTCGACGGCACAGTGGGCTTCGGTGGGGAGGAGAGCGCCGGGGCCTCTTTCCTGCGCCGGGACGGGTCGGTGTGGACGACCGACAAAGACGGGATCCTGGCCTGCCTGCTCGCCTCGGAGATCCTGGCTGTGACCGGGCGCTCACCGAGCGAGCGTTACCGGGCGCTCACCGAGCGCTTCGGCGACCCCGTCTATGCCCGTGTCGACGCCCCCGCTACCAGGGAAGAAAAGGCGGTACTAGCCGCCCTGCGCCCCGAGCAAGTGACGGCCACCGAACTAGCTGGCGAGCCGATCATGGCCAAGCTGACGACTGCACCGGGCAACGACGCCCCGATCGGTGGCCTTAAAGTCACCACCAAGTCCGGATGGTTCGCCGCCCGCCCCTCGGGCACCGAGGATGTCTTCAAGATCTACGCCGAGTCGTGGCAGGGCCCTGATCACCTGGCCCGTATCCAGGAAGAGGCCAGGGATGTAGTGGCCGGTGCCCTTAAGAGCTCCCCGTCCGCCGCCACTTGAGCAACAATGGTTCACCGGCCCAGGAGCCGGGCACCGTAGAGGGGGAGATAATGCGCTGGGACCTGCCTGTTTCGGACCTGCCGACGACGTGGTTCAACGTCGTCCCGTTCCTACCGGCACCGCTCGAGCCGCCCTTGCACCCGGTCACCCGTCAGCCTCTCGGGCCCGACGACCTGGCCCCCCTTTTCCCCATGGCGCTGATCGCCCAGGAGGTGACGACCGAGCCGTCGGTGGAGATCCCGGGCGAGGTCCTCGACGTCCTGCGCCTGTGGCGGCCGA
>JBEKNX010000233.1:0-7336 GCA_049522375.1 Acidimicrobiales bacterium
GACCCGGTCGGTCAGCCCCACCTGGTCGAGCGCCTCCAGGGCCCGCTGCCTCCTCGTGCGCCGGTCGACCCCGGCATAGATGAGCGGCAGCTCGACGTTGCGCCAGGCGTTGAGCCGGGGCAGGAGGTGGAACTGCTGGAAAACGAACCCGATGCGGCGGTTGCGCACCTCGGCCAGGTGCTCCTCGTCCATCTTGCTGACGTCGGTGCCGCCCAGGAAATACTGGCCGGAGGTGGGCACGTCGAGGCACCCGAGGATGTGCATGAACGTCGACTTCCCCGAGCCCGAGGGCCCGATGATCGATATGTACTCGCCCGGGTAGACCGAGATCGAGACGCCCCGGAGGGCGTGGACCGGGACCGAGCCGCCCGTGTAGGTCTTCCACACCCTGACGAGCTGGACCAGAGGACGCACCGGTGGGTGCGACGAGTTCTGATGTAGCGACCCGGACGGGTAGGCCGAGGCGGGCGGGTAGGGCGGCCCAGGTGGTCCGGGCGAATAATAGGGAAGGCTCACCCAAGACCACCCCTCGTAAAGCCGGCCCCGCCGCCGAAGCCGGCACCTCCGCCGAAGCCGGCACCTCCGCCGAAGCCACCTCGGCCAGTGGTCGAACCGCTGGTCCCGGACGGGACCGTCGAACTGAGCGAAGCGATCACGACCTCCTGGCCCGACTTGAGGCCGGAGACGATCTGGGTGTACGGCTCGCCGGTGGCCCCGACGGTGACCGTCTGCTGTACTTCCTTGCCGTTTTTCAGCACGTCCACGTAGGAGGACGTGCCCACGGTATGGACGGCGCTGGTGGGCACCACCAGCACGTTGTTGACCTGGCGGATGACGAGCTCGACGTCGGCGCTGGCCCCGGGGTACAACCCTGACGTGCTACCGGTGACCAATATGGTGATCGGGAAGCTGGTGACGCCGCTGGTCGTGGTGCCGAAGATGCTGAAGCTGGAGACGATCCCGTAGAACGTCGCCGTGCCCCCGACCGGGGTGATGATGGCTTGCTCGCCGTCCTGTACGTCACCGATCTGGGCCGTCGTCGCTTCCGCGTCCACCACGTAGGTGCCGGCGGGCTCTATGACGACCTGGGCCGAGCTCGAGCCCGAGCTGGAGCTGGAGGCCGAGGAAGCCGCTCCGCTGGAGGCGGCGCCGCTGGAGGCGGCGCTCGAACCACTGCTGCTCGAGGAGCTGGTGGCGGCGCTGACTGTGGTGCTGCCCGCCGACACGGACTGCCCATCGGCGAGGTTGACGTCCACGACCGTCCCGGCGATGGGCGAGGTCAGCTGGGCGTCGCCCAGGTTGCTCTTGGCCTGGGCCAGGCCCACCTGGTCGACGGCCACGGTCGCCTGGTCGGCGGCGACTTGGGACGGTTCGCCGACCTGGTCAGAACTGGCACCCGACTTGGCCTCAGAGAGCTGCAATTGCGCCGCTTCCACCTGGGCTTGGGCCTGCTGGAGGGACTGCTGGTCCTTCAGCTCGGTGGCGCTCAGGCTGGCGTCTGCGGTGGTGATCCCCTGCTGGTCCTTTTGCCCCGTGGTAGCCAGCTGCTCCTTGGCCGTGGTGAGCGCCATCTGGTCCT
Source organism: Acidimicrobiales bacterium (assembly GCA_049522375.1). Lineage (GTDB taxonomy): Bacteria > Actinomycetota > Acidimicrobiia > Acidimicrobiales > Palsa-688 > Fen-671. The sequence continues at coordinate 1,580 of JBEKNX010000233.1, forward strand.
TTTGCACCGTGGTGGCCAGTTGTTGCTTGGCCGTGGTGATAGCCACCTGGTCCTTTTGCACCGTGGTGGCCAGTTGTTGCTTGGCCGTGGTGATAGCCACCTGGTCCTTTTGCAGCGTGGTGGCCAGTTGTTCCTTTGCGCTGGTTATGGCCTGCTGGTCCTTTTGCGCGGTGGAGGCCAGCTGTTCCCTGGCGGTGGCCAGCGATTGCTGGTCCTTTTGTACCGTCGCCCCCGACTGGGTCTGGGCCGTGGCCAGCGACTGCTGGTCCTTTGTCACCGTGGTCCCCAGCTGGGTCCTGGCCGTGGCCAGTGACTGCTGGTCCTTTGTTACCGTGGTCCCCAGCTGGGTCTTGGCGCTGGTTATGGCCTGCTGGTCCTTTTGCACCGTGGTGGCCAGCTGCTCCTTGGCGCTGGTGATGGCCTGCTGGTCCTTTTGCACCGTGGTGGCCAGCTGCTGCTTACCGGTGGTGATGGCGAGCTGGTCCTTCTGGCCCGTGGTCGTCAGCTGCTCCTGGGCGCTGGTGATGGCCTGCTGGTCCTTCTGCACCGTGGCCGCCCGCTGCTCCGTGGCGCTGGTGATCGCCTGCTGGTCCTTGGTCAGAGTGGAAGCCTGGTTTTCCTGAGCCGTGGAGATGGCCTGCTTGTCCTTGGTCACGGCTTGTTGACCCGCCGTGACCTGCTGCTGGTCGGAGGTCACTTTTTGCTGGGCGGCGGACACCGCGCTCTGGTCGGCACTGCACGCCGTGCCCGCCGCTGAAGCCCCCGAACTGCCACTGCTACCCGAGCTGGCCGCGGCGGCCGAGCGACCGGCGCTGCTGGCGCTGCTGGCTTGGCAGTCGATGGCCTCTTTCTGCTGGCCGGCCGTGAGCGTGGCCTGGTCGGTGGCCAGCGTCGAGTTGTCGCTGACTAGTGCCGCCTGGTCAGTGGCGAGCTGAGCCTGGGCCTGGGTGACGGCCTGTGGCCCCTGGGTCTTGTCGCTCGCCAGTTGGGCCTGGGCCTGGCCCACCGACTGGGCGCCCGTGGTCTGGTCGGTCTTCAGTTGGGCCTGGGCCTGGGCCACCGTCTGGCTGCCCGTGGTCTGGTCGGTCTTCAGTTGGGCCTCGGCCTGGGCTACGGACTGGCTGCCCGTGGTCTGGTCCGTCTTCAGCTGGGCCTCGGCCTGGGCCACCGTCTGGCTGCCCGTGGTCTGGTCGTTCTTCAGTTGGAGCTCAGCCTGGCCCACCGACTGGCTGCCCGTGGTCTGGTCGGTCTTCAGTTGGGCCTCGTCCTGGGCCAGCGTCTGAGACCCCTGGGTGGTGTCGTCGTTCAGTTGGGTCTGGGCCTCGCCCACCGACTGTGCTCCAGCCGCCTGGTCGTTCTTCAACTGCGCCTGGGACTCGCCCACCGACTGCGTCCCCGTGGTCTGGTCGTTCTTCACCTGGGCCACGGCTTGGGCTACGGACTGGTTGCCGGTGGTCTGGTCAGTCTTCAGCTGCGCCTCGGCCTGGGCCACCGTCTGGCTGCCCGTGGTCTTGTCGTTGCTCAGCTGGGTCTGGGCCTGGGCTACGGACTGGTTGCCGGTGGTCTGGTCGTTCTTCAGTTGGGTCTGGGCCTGGGCTACGGACTGGTTGCCGGTGGTCTGGTCGTTCTTCAGCTGGGCCCCGGCCTGGGCTACGGACTGGTTGCCGGTGGTCTGGTCGTTCCTCAGCTGGGCCCCGGCCTGGGCCGCGGTCTGGTTGCCGGTGGTCTTGTCGTTGTCCACCTGGGCCACGGCCTGGGCCACCGTCTGGCTGCCCGTGGTCTTGTCGTTGCTCAGCTGGGTCTGGGCCTGGGCCACGGTCTGCTCCGCCTGGGACAGGGCGGTGGCGTTGGACGCATCGGCGTCGGTCACGTTGACCTCGTCCTGGCCCAAGGACTGGTCGGCGCTGGTGACGCTGCCCTGGGCCGAGGTGAGGGGCTGGTCGACCTGGTCCGAGGCCAGCTTGGACTGGGCCGACTCCAGGGCCGACTGCGCCTGGGAGACATCGGCCCGGAGCGTCGACGGGCTGAGGGTGGCCAGGACGGCGCCGGCCTTGACCACCTGCCCTACCGCCGCCTTGACCGCCGTCACCGTCCCGGCCACGGCAAAGTTGACGTTGGCCTGGGTGGCCGGGTCGACCGTTCCCGTGGTGGCGATCGTCTCCCTGACGTCCCCGGTAGTGACGGCCACCGTCCGGTACTGCGGGCCGCTGGAACGGGTCAGGAGGTAGGTGGTGCCCCCCGCCGCCAGCAGCAGGACAACGACCAAAATGGCGAGCGCGCTCTTCCAGCGCCGCCTCAGGCGGCCGCCGCGCCGGGGTGGCTCCGACGCGCCGGACGGGCCACCGTTGAGCTCGGCGCCCTCGTCGCCGTACTCCCACGTCGCAGGGGGTAAGGGTTGGGTCCCGAGCGCATCGCGCTCCTCAGGGGCCATAGTCATCGGGCATACCTCCGCAGCACTATGTGCAAAGAGGCTAAGTCAGTTGGATCATGCCGCGCTGAGAGGGGGCTGAAAGTTGACTAAGTGCCTTTTGCCAAGCCTGTTCCGGGGGAATAAAGGGGCGGGCGCCGGGTAACCCGGCGCCCGCTTTCCTCCAATGCCCGCGGCCATGGCCTCTAGACGGGCGCCTCGTCGTCACCGACGTCGAAGACGGGCTCCGTGCCCGCTTCATAGCCGGTGGCGTAACCGTAACCATCCTGGTAATCCCCGGGGTCGAAAGTCGCCCCACCATCGGTGCCGGTGCTGCTGCCAATGCTGGCCAGCCAGGCCGCCAGATCCTCGGTCCCGGGCTCCTCGTCCGACGTCCAGAACGTCATGCGCTCGACTTCGGGCGCGTCCACGACGATTTCCCGGTAACGCGGCATACCGGTGCCGGCGGGGATCAGCTTGCCGATGATGATGTTTTCCTTCAAGCCGAAGAGCAGGTCCGACTTGCCCTCGATGGCAGCTTCGGTGAGGACCCGGGTGGTCTCCTGGAACGAAGCCGCCGACAGCCAGCTGTCGGTGGCCAGCGAAGCCTTGGTGATGCCCATGAGCTCCGGGCGCCCCTCGGCGGGCCGCTTGCCCTCCTGGACCAGTTGGCGATTGGTCTCGGCAAAGAACCGGGCGTCGACGCGCTCGCCGGGAAGGAAGGGGGACTCGCCCTGCTCGGCCACGAGCACACGGCGCAGCATCTGGCGGACGATGAGCTCGATGTGCTTGTCGTGGATGGACACGCCCTGGTCGCGATAGACCTGCTGGACTTCCTCCACCAGGTACTGCTGGGTCTCGCGTATGCCCTTGATCTCCAGCAGCTGCTTGGGGTCCCGGGGGCCCTCGACCAGGGCATCGCCGGCGGCCACCTCGGCCCCCTCACGTATGCCCTCGGACAACTTCTGACGCAGGGCCACGGTATAGACGTCCTCGGTGCCATCGTCGCCGACGATGGTCACCCGCCGGCTGTTGTCCTCCTCGACGATGCGTACGACCCCCGACGTCCGGGCCAGGACGGCGGCGCCCTTGGGCGTACGCGCCTCGAACAACTCGACGACGCGGGGGAGCCCGTGGGTGATGTCCTCACCGGCGATGCCACCGGTGTGGAACGTCCTCATGGTGAGCTGCGTGCCCGGCTCACCGATGGACTGAGCGGCGATGACACCTACGGCTTCGCCCAGTTCGATGTCCTGGTCGGCGGCGAGCGAGCGCCCGTAGCAGGCGGCGCAGATGCCCTGTTTGGACTCGCACGTAAGCACGGAGCGCACCATGATCTCGTTGACGGCGGGGTCGTCGCGCAACTGCTTCATGAGCTCCTCGTCGATCTTCGTGCCGGCCGGGAGCTCGGTCCCGTCGGACAGGGTGACCTCGCGGGCGAACACCCGCCCGTCGATCCGGGTCTCCAGGTAGTAGCGAGCCTTCTCGTCGTCGCGGCGGACGTCGCGGACCCAGATCCCACGGGTGCTGCCGCAGTCCTCCTCGCGGACTATCAGCTCCTGGGCCACGTCGACCAGACGGCGAGTGAGGTAACCGGAGTCGGCCGTGCGCAGGGCGGTGTCGGCCAGGCCCTTGCGGGCGCCGTGGGTGGAGATGAAGTACTCGAGCACCGACAGCCCCTCCCGGAAGGAGGAGACGATGGGCCGGGGGATCATCTCGCCCCGAGGGTTGGAGACCAAGCCCTTCATGCCGGCGATCTGGCGGACCTGCTGGGGGTTGCCGCGGGCGCCCGAGTCCACCATCATGTCCAGGGGGTTGAAGGGGATCTTGCGCAGGCTCTCCTCCATGGCCTTGCCCACCTCGGAGTTGGCCGCCGTCCAGATCTCGATCTCCTTCTGGCGCCGCTCGTCGTCGGTGATGATGCCCCTCTTGAACTGGTTCTCGGCCTTCTGGGTGTCGAGCTCGTGGCGCTCGATGATGTCGGCCTTGCTGGCCGGCACCTTGACGTCCTCCATGGAGATGGTGAGACCGGACTGGGTGGCGTACCGGAAACACAGCTCCTTGATCTTGTCGAGGCTGTCAGCGACCCTTACCCGGGGGTACCCGCTGGCCAGCCGTTCGACGATGGTCCCTATGGTGCGGGCGCGCTTGCCCACGATGTCGTTGACGAACTCGAAATCGGCGGGCAAGGCGGTGTTGAAGATGATCCGGCCCGGTGTAGTCTCGACCGTCTCGTAGGTGGGACCATCGAAGTCCTCGGTGGGCTCGCCCTGCTCGCTTACGGCTTCGGTCGCCTCGGTGGAGGTGCCGAGGGCGTGAGCCCCGTTGAGGGGGCGGCGCCAGGTCACCTTGGCGTGCAGTTCGACGTCCCCGGCGTCCAGGGCGTGGCGCACCTCGTGGAGGTGGCGGAAGACCCGGCCTTCCCCGCGCATCCCGTCCTTGATGAGGGTCAGGTAGTAAGCGCCGAAGACCATGTCCTGGGTGGGCGTGACGATCGGGCGGCCGGTGGCCGGCGAAAGGATGTTGTTGGCCGAAAGCATAAGGATCCGGGCTTCGGCCTGGGCCTCGGCCGACAGGGGGAGGTGCACGGCCATCTGGTCGCCGTCGAAGTCGGCGTTGAAGGCGGTGCACACGAGGGGATGTATCTGGATGGCCTTGCCTTCGACCAGGACAGGCTCAAAGGCCTGGATGCCGAGGCGGTGCAGCGTGGGCGCCCGGTTGAGAAAGACCGGGTGCTCCTTGATGACCTCTTCGAGCACGTCCCACACGTGAGTGCGGCGGCGCTCGACCATCCTTTTGGCCGACTTGATGTTTTGGGCCAGCTCCAGGTCCACCAGGCGCTTCATGACAAACGGCTTGAACAGCTCGAGGGCCATCTGCTTGGGGAGCCCGCACTGGTGGAGGCGGAGATTGGGCCCGACGACGATGACCGAGCGGCCGGAGTAGTCGACGCGCTTTCCGAGCAGGTTCTGGCGGAACCGTCCCTGCTTGCCCTTGAGCATGTCGGAAAGGCTCTTCAAAGGCCGGTTGCCGGGGCCGGTGACCGGACGTCCCCGCCGACCATTGTCGAACAGGGCGTCGACCGCCTCCTGGAGCATGCGCTTCTCGTTGTTGACGATGATCTCGGGCGCGCCCAGGTCGAGCAGCCTCTTCAGCCGGTTGTTGCGGTTTATCACCCGACGGTAGAGGTCGTTCAGGTCGCTCGTGGCGAACCGGCCGCCGTCCAGCTGGACCATGGGCCGTAGCTCGGGCGGGATGACGGGGACGACGTCGAGGATCATGGCCCGGGGGTCGTTGACCCTCCGGCCGGACTCGTCGCGCCGGTTGAACGCGGAGACGATCTTGAGGCG
>JBEKNX010000234.1:0-7324 GCA_049522375.1 Acidimicrobiales bacterium
GATAGAGCAGCCTGCAACAGAGGCCCCGACCAGCGGGTGTCCCGGCCGACTATGAACCGGCGCCGGCCTTCGGCGGCACGCCCGCTGAGGGCCCTGGCCCCAGCCCGGCCCAGAGCCATGACCAGCTCCGGGCTCAGGTCGGCGTTGGCCAGGCCCCTTACGCCGTCGGTGCCGAAGCGGAGCATCCGGGCCGTCCGAGAATGAGCGCAGGCGTCGTGGGGCTCGTCAGCGCTTGGAGTACTGGGGCGCCTTGCGGGCCTTCTTCAAGCCGTACTTCTTCTGTTCCTTCTCTCGTGGGTCACGGGTGAGGAAACCGGCTCGCTTCAGCGGCAGGCGAAGCTCTGGTTCGAGCACGGACAGAGCGCGGGCGATACCAAGGCGCAGCGCTCCCGCCTGTCCCGATACCCCGCCTCCGTCGAGGGTGGCGTCGACATCGTACTCAGTTGCCTTGTCGACCACCCTGAGGGGCTCGGTCAGCACCATCCGGTGGGTCGCCGAAGGGAAGTACTCGTCGACGGCACGCCGGTTGACGGTTATCTTCCCATCCCCAGGGCGCAGGCGGACGCGGGCGATGGCAGCCTTGCGCCTGCCTGTGGACTGGATTAGGGGCTTGGGCACTGACCGTGTTCTCCTCTTAGCGCCAGTTGTGTCGTGACGGTGCTGGCAAGCTGCTCAGGCTACTCGGTGAGCCGAGTGGTCGAGCGGCCAGGGCTTGGGGGTCTGGGCGGCGTGGCGGTGCTCTGGGCCGGCGTAAACCTTGAGCTTGCGCAGCATCTGCCGTCCCAACGGGCCCTTGGGCAACATGCCCCTTACCGCGATGCGCACAACCTCTTCGGGCCGCTTGGCCAGGAGGTCGCTGTACGTACGCGTCCGCAGCCCGCCCGGGTAGCCGGAGTGGCTGTAGTGGAACTTCTTCTCCGCCTTGGCCGCGGTAAGGACCACCTGGGCTGCGTTCACCACGATGACGTGGTCGCCCATGTCGAGATGAGGCGTGAACGTGGCCTTGTGCTTGCCACGCAGGACGCGAGCCACCTCGGTCGCCAACCGGCCGAGAACGGCGCCGGAAGCGTCGACCTCGTACCAGACGCGATGGATTTCGGCGGCTTTGGGAGAGTAGGTACGCACGGGCCCTTTACACTAGTCGGCCCAGGCGGGAATGGCCAGCCGGAGGCCGTCGGGGCTGGGCGAGCGGGCCAGCCGGTCGCCCGGGCCCGCTATCGCGGTGTTCGGGCTGCCTAGGCCGGTTTGTTAGGTGAGCCGGAACCGGCTCTAATGTAGGGCCTAGTGCACGACACGCTTCTAGCCACCGTCCTCCGCTGGGGGTCCCCCACGGGCGTGACCCAGCAAGACAGCAACGTCCAGCGGCTCTGGGACGTCACCTATTACATAGCCATCCCCTTGGGCGCCATCGTGATCGGCCTGATCGTATGGTGCGCAGTTCGCTACCGGGTGCGGCCTGACGAGGACCACATCCCCCGCCAGGTCCAGTACCACATCCCCCTTGAGGTGTTCTACACGATCGTCCCCATCGCCCTGGTGGTGGTGCTGTTCGTCTACACCTACCAGGCGGAGGACAACGAGGACAATGTCGCCCCCAACCCCGCCCTGGTGGTGCGGGTGGACGCCTTCCAGTGGGGCTGGCGCTTCACCTACCCCAACGGGTACGAGGTCATCGGCAGCGTGGCCACCGAGCCCAGCATCAACAGCACGAGCCTGCCCGTCCTCACTCTGCCCGCAGGTGAGACCGTGCAGATCAACCTCTTCTCGGACGACGTGAACCACTCGTTCTACGTGCCGGCGTTCCTTTTCAAGCGCGACGCCATCCAGGGAATAAACAACTCCTTTGACTTCAACATCGACCCCAGCGTGGCCGGACAGCGCTTCGTCGGCGAGTGCACGCAGTTCTGCGGTACCTACCACCCCTACATGCGGTTCTGGCTCCAGGTGGTGGCGAAGGACACGTTCAGCACGTGGCTCGCCCACCACCACGGGCTGAACACGACGGTTTCGGAAGGGTAAGTAAGTCACGATGACCCTGCTCCAGGAACGGCCCCCGCGGCACGACGCCCCTGAACGCCGCTTGGTCGAGATCGTCCCCGGGCCCAAGAGCAAGGGGCTCCTCGCCTACCTGACCAGCACCGACCACAAGCAGATCGGCGTCAACTACATGGTGACGAGCTTCATCATGTTCCTGATCGCCGGCGCCATGGCGGTGCTCATGCGGGTCCAGCTGGCGGTACCCAACAACAACTTCATGAGCCTGGAGACGTACAACCAGCTCTTCACCATGCACGGCAGCATCATGCTGTTCCTGTTCCTCGGCCCGTTCGGCTTCGGCATGGCCAACTACCTGGTGCCGTTGCAGATCGGTGCCCCCGACATGGCCTTCCCCCGGTTCAACGCCTTTTCCTACTGGCTGTTCCTGGGCGGCTGCATCACGATGACGTCGGGCTTCCTCACCTCCTCGGGCGCCGCCGACTGGGGCTGGTTCGCCTACGCCCCCCTGACCGAGGCGATCCACTCGCCTGGTCCGGGCGGCGACCTGTGGCTGGTGGGCGTGGCCCTGGCCGGCTTCTCTGGCATCTTCACCGCCGTCAACGTGATCACCACGGTCTTCACCCTGCGGGCCCCGGGCATGGTGATGTTCCGCATGCCCATCTTCACCTGGAACCAGCTCGTCACCGCCTTCTTGGTCCTGCTGGCCTTCCCCGTGCTCACCGCCGCCATCGTCTTGATATGGGCCGACCGGCACCTGGGTACGCACTTCTTCGACCCCACCCACGGGGGCCAGCCCATCTTGTGGCAAAACCTGTTCTGGTTCTTCGGGCACCCCGAGGTCTACATCCTGGCCCTGCCGTTTTTCGGGATGGCCACGGAGGTCATCTCGACCTTCTCCCGCAAGCCCGTCTTCGGTTACAAGGGCATGGTCTTCGCCACCCTGTCCATCGGCGCCCTGTCCATGGGCGTGTGGGCCCACCACATGTACACGACGGGCGCCGTGCTGCTGCCCTTCTTCGCCATCATGACCCTGCTCATATCGGTGCCGACGGGCATCAAGTTCTTCAACTGGATAGGCACCATGTTCCGGGGCTCAGTGAGGCTGGACTCGCCCATGCTCTTCGCCCTCGGGTTCCTCATTTGCTTCCTTCTCGGAGGCTTCACCGGCATCATGCTGGCCGAGCCCCCGCTCGACTTCCAGCTCCACGACACCTACTTCGTGGTAGCCCACTTCCACTACGTCCTGTTCGGAGGCTCGGTTTTCGCCGCCTTCGCCGCCATCCACTTCTGGTTCCCGAAGTTCACGGGCCGCAAGCTCGACGAGCGCCTGGGCAAGCTCACCTTCGTGCTCATGTTCATAGGCTTCAACCTGACGTTCTTCCCCCAGCACGACCTCGGCCTGCGGGGCATGCAGCGGCGCATCGCCGTATACCCGTCCAACGCCGGCTGGAACTTCCTCAACATGCTGTCGTCCATCGGGGCGTTCATCCTGGCCGCCTCGGTCCTGCCCTTCCTGTTGAACGTGTGGGTCACCCTGCGCAACGGCAACAAGGTCGGGCCTAACCCGTGGGACGGCATGACCCTCGAATGGGCGACCGAGTCACCACCGCTAGAGCACAACTTCGAGTTCCTGCCCCCCATCCGGTCGGAGAGGCCGGTCTGGGACCTCAACCATCCTGACCACGGCACCCTCCCTCACGGCAAGCACGCCCACCAGCTCGCCCTCCTGGCCGCCCAGCGGGCGGCAGGCGCCGGTGCCGTGGGTGGGGGGCAGCTCACGGGCAGGGACAGTGGGGCCACGGGCAGGGTCGACGGCGTCCACGGCAACGGCGGCAGTAGCGGTGGGAGCCATGATGGTACAGGCCTCGGCAACGGGGCCACCGCCACCGAGGAAGAGGCCTGAACGATGAAGCACGAGTGGCACCTGGCTCTCGGCATCGCAGTTTTCCTTGGTGTTACGGCCGTGATTTACTTTGCCTGGGGCGGTGAGTTCTCGGGGACGGTTATGCTGTCGTTCGGCGCCTGCGCTTACGCCATCATGTTCGGCTACATCCTCTTGCAGTACCTTCGCCGCCACCGGATCCCCCGGGTGGAGGACCGGGACGCCAGTCCCGAAGAGGGCGCCGGGGAGATCAGTTTCTTCCCGGGCAACAGCATCTGGCCGGCGGCGATGGGGTTGGGCGCCGTGTCGTTGGCCATCGGCCTCGCCTTTGGCAAATGGTTCTGGGCGATCGGCGGCGTCCTGCTCATCGGCGCCATCATCGGCTTTGCCGTGGAAGCCGAAGCCCGATGAGCCTAAGCCGAGCCGGAGCCGGGACCTAGGGGGGCGGACCTGTCCCCGCCCGGGCCAGGACACGGGCCAGGCGGCCGGCAAAGTCGTCCACCGGCACGCCGGTGAAAAGCACCCGCTTGTCCCTCGACGTCTCGCCGCCGGTCAAGCGGAGCGACGCCGCCGGCGCCCCGAACTCCCGGGCCAGCAGGCGCACCACAGCCTCGTTGGCCTTGCCCGATGCCGCCGGCGCCTGCACGCGCAGCTTCAAGGCGTTGCCATGGACGCCCACGATGCCCTCACGGCCGGCGCCGGGTTGGACGTGCAGCCTCAGGACAGGGCCGTGCCGGCCGGCGTCGTAGAGCACGCAGGCGTGAACGGCCGCGGGGTCACCGGCCTTGGCGTCATCTGTCATTCGGCCGCGTCGGCCAGCGCCTCGGCCACCGACGTCAGCTCTCGGTCTGAGAAGCCGGGCCCGGCCCCGTGCCCTCGGCCGGCGTGGCCGCCGGACCAGCCGTCTGGACCTCCGCTGCCGCGCCCGCCCCCGTCGGGGCCTCGGTGGTCACCGCGCCCGTTCCCAGGGCCGCGGCAGGCTGGTTGTCGCCTCCGAGGGCCTGGCGGGACGAAGAGGCAAGTTGGGCCGCGCCCTCCTGGCCGCCGGGCGGCAGCCCCATCTGCTGGCGCATCTGTTCCAGGCGCATCTGCGCCTCGGAGTTGACACCGGCCTGCTCGACCTCGAGCATGCGGGCCTCGACGCTCTGCCCGGACAGCTCGGCCGTGCCCAGGGCCTTGGCGTACTGAGCCTCGATCTTGGCCCGCACGTCATCGAACGTGGGCACGTCCTGGTCGACGGTCTGGGAAAGGCTGGCCATAGCCGTATTGAGCTGTTGCTGCATGCGGGTCTGGTCGAGCTGGGAGAGCAGCTTCTGGCGCTCGGCCAGCTTCTGCTGGAGCAGGCTGGCATTTTGGCCGACCGCCGAGCGGGCCTGGTCGGCGGCCTGAGCCGCCTGCAGGTGCATGGTCTTCAGGTCCTCCACTCGCTTCTCGGTGGCGATGAGGCGGTTGGCGAAGGCCTGGGCCGTCTGGTTGTACTCGGTCGCCTTGGCGGTGTCGCCCCGGCGGGCGGCGTCATCGGCCATCGTCAAGGCCTGCCTGGTGGTCCCGCTGATGCGCTCGAGCTCCTGCATAGAGCGGTTCAGCTGAAGTTCGGTCTGCTTCTGGTTGGCGATAACGCTGGCGGCCTGCTCAACCAGGCGCCGGTGCTGGTCCTGGGCCTCCACCATGGCCTGCTCGAGCTGGACCTTCGGGTCCGCGGTCTCCTCGAACCGCCCCGAGAGCTTGGCGGTGAGGTACTTCCAGCGGCGCTTTATGACTTTCCACATGCCTCGCATGCTAGGACCAGGCCAGCCTCGGGGCGACTCCGGTATGGCCCGGTCTTTTCCCCGGTTTGCCCGGGTCGGGCTAACGGGGCTCGGGCTAATGGGGCCCAGCTAACCGGGCCGAGCTGAACGGGCCGAGCGGCGCGGGCCCCGCTATCCGGGGGGCTCTCCCGGCCCCGGCGCCGGCGCAATACGGCGCGCCTCGTCCAGCGCCCGGGTCAGAGAGGTCAGCTGCGAGGCAACCACGGACAGGTCGGCCCCAGGCACGCCGGCGCTCACCACGAGCTCTCCGGCGGCCGCGACCAGGCCCTCCAGCTGGGTGCTCAAGGTCGAGAGCTGGGCCGACACCTGTGCAGCCACGCTGTCCAGGTGCCTCAGAGATCGAAGCTCGGACGCCAGGACGTCCTCTCCGCTCTCCAGCGCGGCCCGGTCGGCCCCCTGGGCGGTGGCGGCCACCGTCTGGGCGGCGTCGAGCTCCTGGGCCACCTTCAGCGAGCGGCCGGGCGCACCGGCCAGAGCGGCGCCACTGCGGGCCAGGGCCCAGTACTCCTCGACCGCGCTCTCCACCTGTTCCAAGGCGTGCGACAAGTAGTTGGCCACCGGCCCGGGCGGACAATCTCGAGCCAGTTGGCGCAGCGCCTTGCGAGCGTCCAGCGCTCTGGTCGTATAACCCCGCCACGGATCGGGCACGGACCAGGGGTCGATCCGGGCCAGATGGCGGCGGCCCCGGCGCCGGAGCGCGGCCCGCCGCCGGACGGCGGACCACGCCACGCGGGCCCCGTAACCCGCGGCGCCCAGGACGAGCGCTATGGCCAGCCCGAGGTGAGCCGCTTCGCCAATGGCGACGCCCGCCCCGGCCAGTACGATCGCCGTGGGCGAGGTGGCGGCGCGGGCCACGCTGGGCAGGCGGTTCTCCGGCGGCTTTTCGAGCACGTCTAAAAGGGTACGTCCGCCGCCCGGCGCAGCCGACGCCGCTCATGGGATGGACCGGCGGGCACAGGAATAGGAGGACCGGCCCCGGCCGTTGATGCAGTCATGGCAACTGCAGTGGTAGCTACGGCGTTCGGCGGCCCCGAGGTCCTCTCACTGGTGGAAGTCCCCGTTGGCCAGCCCGGCCCGGACGAGGTCCTCATCGAAGTCCGGGCCGCCGGCGTCAACCCCGTCGACTACAAGATTTACGCCGGCGTCTACGGCACCGACCCTTCGAGCCTGCCGATGCGATTGGGCTACGAGGCGTCCGGGGTGGTCCGGGCCGTCGGCGAGGGGGCCGAGGGGCCGGGCGGCCCTCTGCACCCCGGCGATGAGGTCATCGCCTACCCGGTCCGGGGTGCGTACGCCACCGACCTGGTGGCACCGGCGTCCAGCGTGCTGGCCAAACCGGCCGGGCTCTCCTTCGAGCAGGCGAGCGGCTTGATGCTGACCGGCGTGACCGCGGCCCATGCCATCCATGCCACCAACGTCGGCGTGGGCGACACGGTCGTGGTCCACGGCGCCGCCGGCGGCGTGGGCCTGATGGTCGTCCAACTCGCCGTGAACGCCAGGGCGCGGGTCATAGGCACGGCCAACGAGAACAACCACGACCTCCTGCGCCGGCTGGGAGCGGAACCGGTGAGTTACGGGGAGGGCCTCCTCGACCGCATCCGCGCCCTGGCCCCGGACGGCGTGGACGCCGCCATCG
>JBEKNX010000235.1:0-7877 GCA_049522375.1 Acidimicrobiales bacterium
TGCTGACGCCCGTGATCGTGTTCGATGCGGTGATCACTTGTCCGAACTGCGGGACGAGGAGTCGTGAGGTGATGCCCGAGGACGCGTGCCAACACTTCTACCGCTGCGCCGGCTGTGGCGAAGTACTCCGGCCCCGCGAGGGTGACTGCTGCGTCTTCTGCTCCTACAGCGACCAGGTCTGCCCGCCCAAACAGACTGGGCCCTGCTGAGGCAACGCCCGTCTGCCTCTCGACGAGGGTTCGTCAGGTGCCGACGACGGCCACGGCCCGCTCATAGTGGCCGATCGGCGTTCTGGCGCCGGGAGGCCCAGAACAGGCCGACCGGCTGTGGGCACGTTCGGTATTGGCGGTTGTCATCGGACGAGCCGCACTGACCCCGCGACTCGAATAGGCCTCTGCCTGGTATCACTCCGGCACCCTAGACCCGGTCGGCAGGAAGCCGTGCCGGTATTGGGATTTCAGCTTGGTCATTTCCAGGCTGATGTCCCGGAGCTGGATGACCATGGCCGGCGGCAGATGGGCCCTGGCGGTCTGCAACTCGTCATCGTCCTTCTGGCGGGCGTCCCTCTCTGCCGCGTCATCTGCTCCTTGGCGGGGCCCAGTGATGCCCAGGGCGTCCTGCTGTAGATGTACGGCAGTTTGCGCCCACACGACAAGAGCGTGGGGGCTCCTGGCGAGCGAGAGCGCAGCGTCCTCGATGTGATCGCGCACCGCCCTGAGCATCAGCTCGCCGACTTCCAGCTGCTCCCGGTTCAGCCTTTCGACCGCGTCCAGTCGAGCCTGACGACCGGCCTTGTCCTGCTCGGCGTCCCAGGCGGCGGCCCGGAGCACCCAATCGTGCTGTGCTGACCACCGTCGGAGCGTGTTCGGGCTCTTGCCGATGGCAGCGGCCGCCTTGGCTACGAGCGCCCGCCGGCGGGTAGGTCGCGGTAGGAGACCCACGCCGCGAACGCTCTCGCGCTTTCGCCGGGTCTGCGAGCGTAGCCCGGCTCGCCGTCGTCTGGGAACGGCATTTTGGCCTCAGGAGTTCGCGTCTCGTAGTGCATCGATGACCATTTTGTGCCCTTCTGGGACGCAGCCAGCGGACAGCGGGCGACGGCCAACGGCGGCCAGCTGAACCCGACATCTCCAGATGGGACCGCGAGGGTGAACCGGCGGGCCGCAGCAGGCCGGTCGGCCACCCCTTGCTTCGGACGGCTGTCGGTGTCCATTAGGAGCTGCCCGCCGACGGCCAGGCTGTGTGCCCGCCGAACGGCACTCGCCGTGGTGGCACTCAGGCCTTTGGTGGCCATCCACGCACTTGAAGGCCATCTCCATCACTCAACTTCACCGTCTTTGGCCAGTCAGTCTGATCGGGGGCTGCTTTAATGCCGGCGCCGGCCGGGGTGCTGGTGGCACTACTACTTGACCGGGCTGCGTCACGGGGAACGATCCTGACTACATCCTGTCGGCCGTCCAGGGGCTGGTAGTCGCCACACTGATTGGCGTGGCCATCCGGCGGTTCGCGTAAGATCTCGACGGCCAGCTCGGCCCTAAACCGTCGGGAAGTTGAGCGTCGAGCTGGCTCCCAGCAAACCTGGAACAGCAACGCCCCGAATGCACACCAAATTGCTCGCCAGGGGCGATCTGCGCCGGGAACGCCAGAAGGCTTGAGCCAGGCCCCGATCATAATCAGCTCAGCAGAACACCCCCCGTAGAAGCGAGCAAGTCCATCAGGATCTACGCCCCGGCGGCCAGCCCGTGTGTCCGCCAAGCTGCCACTCGCCGTGCTTCGGCTACCGCTAACTGCCGCGCAGACCCTCGTCGCCCCCCGTGCACATCGATGCCGCCCTCAACCGGCTCCGGGTCGCCGGCTACCCCGTCCACGACGAGGACGTCGCCCGTCTCTCGCCCTTCACGCAAGCCATCGCTAGGGCGAAACCTTATCGTTGCACATTGACAATTCAGTCGTCCGCATTTGCCCTAATAGAAGGCGTCCATGCCCCCCCAAACCCGCGGTGACCACTGTAAGGGTCCGCCCACGCGCAAGATTTGGCTGACCGACGCCCGCTCACCGGCTTTGTAGGTGAGACACGATGGCCCTTTCACAATCACCCATATGGGCCTGAGCAACGCAACGCCCGTTCACCGGCTTGGTAGGTGAAAGAATGTGTGGTAGGTGAGAACATGCATTGTTGGTTTTGCTTTTCAACTTTTGTCGCAGCCGCCAAGCCGCAACCGACTGCTACGCGAACCGAGAGAGAGCGGTGGCGTCTCGCACAGCCTTTGCATCGGCGCTCCGTTCCAGGAGAGAGCCACGCCACCAGTGGTTTTGTCGACACGGAGGCAGTTCGCGCCGCGGTCCTCGGACGATCTCCGCAGTATCGGCCCGACCACGCCCCCTTTCCCAATACCGGGGAAGTCCCGCTCCTCGGAGCCGAACTCCACGTCACAGAAGGGGAAGAGTTCGCCGCGGCCTTCCGTCCCAGGATCGAGTAATCGGTGCGTTCGAGGTTGCGTCGGGGCTGGCAGTGGTGATAACCTCCAGACGCAGACATGAGTGCCGCGATGGATTGGGCAGAGCCCAACCGGAGCGTGGTGTCGCCCAGTCAGGGTTTCTTTTTTCGGTCAACTACGTGCCTCTTCGCCGTGGCGGCAACGTTACAACTCAATGTTACATCCACCAAGGGCCTAATGATGCCACAAAGGATAGGAGCGACATGAGTCTGGGACAAGCACCGAATATGCAAAAAGGTTTCTTCGGTTCACTATTCGATATATCCTTCAAGAGTATCATCACACCAAGGATCATCAAAGTACTCTACGTGCTGGCCATGATCTTTATTGCTCTAATAACAATCGTGTACATCGTGGTCGCTTTCAATGCAAATGCGGCACTGGGGGCGGTTACCCTGCTCATTCTCGGTCCGCTCTATTTCTTTTTTAGCTTAATCTGGACGCGAGTTGCCCTCGAGTTCATTATGGCTGTCTTCGCTATTCAGGAGAATACTGGCCGGATCCCCCCCAGTGGCTGGGGCCCGCCGGTTGGCGGAACTCCGGGAACGTGGGGTCCGACCGCGCCCCCAGGGTATTCACCCACGTCCTAGCCGCCAAGCTTTTCAATCAGCCCGACTGTGCCCGTCGGGAGGAGTCTGCGGGACAGTCGCTCAAACGTATGTCGTCGGGCGGCCCCGGTGGCGTCCGGGATTCTGCGACAGCTGCGGTGTCGCCTGGAGCCTGGCGGCGCAGCGCGGCGCGTGCCTGAGGGGTCGCCAGGGGTTCCAAATCCGTTGTTGGCCTTTCTGACTGGGGCGCCCAGCCGTCTCCTGAAGATCTGCCCACCTGAGCTCGCACGATGACCGGTTTTGGTCTTGGCAACTGCACCCCCACTGCTTACGGCTTCGCAACCGAGCGTTCTAGTCCAGGATGGTCTAGGCGATCAGGCGGGGCACTACCTCGGCGTCGACGACGTCGTCGTCCCCGCTCGACGGATCACTGTCCACTGGCTCCGGGTCACCGCCGGCCAGCACGTCCACATTCCCAGGACGGGGCGGCAGGCGGCCCGCCCGCATCTGGCAGCGGATGCGGACGGAGTCGATGGCGATGGGCCCGGATGCTCGACCTACCTGACCCGGACGCGAGGGGTGCCCGCCGAGTACGGGACGCCGGCAACTGGCTCAAGGAGCACCAGCTGGTGCGCGTCGAGCACGTCCGTGGCAAAGAGCCGAAGGTGTACCTGCTGTCGGCCTTGGGTAACGGCGCCCTCTATAGCCGTCCCGGCCTGGGCGAGCGCTACGTGCGCATGCCGGTGGCGTTCTGGCAGAACGGCTGGATCGTGGTCCTGTCCGGCGCCGCTTTGGCGATGTGGCTGGTGATCGCCGAGATGCAAGGTGGCCGGAAACCCTCGGAAGTGTGGGCCACGCCCCTCGAGTCCCGGCGCCGGTACCGCCTATCTGAGGACACCTTCACGAAGGGCACCCGGGAGCTTGAGTCCCATGGCCTCTTGTCAGTTACCAAGCAGCCGCAGGGTGCGGAGCAGTGGCTCTACAACCGCCTGCGCAACAGCTATTGGCTAGAGTACGGTCGCCTGGAAGAACGAACCGGGGGCACATCTAGGACGCCGTTGGACAATGCCCCTTTCGGGCTGACCGATGAGTTTCCGTACAATGCCCCTTTCGGGCTGCCCGATGAGTTTCCGTAGCTGATTTGGCCCGGCGCAGAAGGGCAGTTCGCGCCTTGTCGTCTGCCAGTCAGAAGGGACCACTTGAGCGCTGGTTTTGCCAGGGCAACGGGGTGGTCCCATCCCATTGGCAAGCGACACGCCTAGCCGGTACAGAACGGTTCTACTTCGGTGTAAAATGGGGCCGGCATGAGGAGGAATCGGAGACCCGACGAGGACAAGCCCTCTTTGTGCCGACGTGCCTGGCACTTCGAAATGGTTAAGCCTCGGCTACGCCAGCTCAGAGGTGCAAACACGTTTGCGCAACCGCTCGCGGTCCCTCTTGCGGGCCTCAAAGCCGAAGTGGAAGGCACCGTCCGGTCGGGTCGCCTCGGTCACCCGCTAAGGAAGAGCCTCGGTAACGGGCGGGTCACGTCCCGGCCGGACCTGCCGATGTGCGCCGGTGACCACACGACTCGATGGACGGATCAGGGGCGGGGAGGTGCCGCTCCCGCCACGGCGTTATCGACGGCAGGCGAGAGGGCCGCGGGCGGCGGTGGGGCCCGGAGTACTACCGCGAAGTCGCCGAGGTCACCGAGAAGGCCCGACGTCGAGAGGTGCCGGCGGCCCGGGCGGTCGCCGACGCGTTCGGCCTGATGTCGGGCACAGCTCAAGAACACATCGCAAGGGCAAGGGCGCTAACGGCGTCATCCGCAGATGATCAACCGGAAGAAGACTGAAATGCGAGGGTTCGTCAGGCAGCGCAGCGAAGGCAGCGCGTTCACCGCCTATTGGGAGAGCCGGGATCCCGCAACGGGCCAACGGCGCCAGCACAGTAAAGGTGGCTTCCCAACCAAAAAGTCCGCGACCGCCCACCTCAATCAGGTCGTCGGCAAGGTCCAGGCCGGGGAATGGAGGCCCGACAAGGCACTAACGGTTTCGACGCTCTTGGTCGAGCACTGGCTGCCCGCTCAAAAGGCCCGAGAATTGCGACCGGCAACCATCGCACAATACGAGGGCGTGGTTGAAAACTGGATCGTCCCCCGCTTGGGCGGCACGAAGGTTGCCTCGCTCACGCCGGCCACGGTGGTCAAATTCATGACGGAGCTCCGGTCGGAGACGAGCGCCCACGGTCGGGCCGGCCTCTCGGCGCGTAGCACGCAGTTGAGCGTCGGCATCCTCAAGGCTGCCTGTGCGTGGGCCTTGGGGGCTGAGCTGGTTGGCCGCAACCCCATATCCAGCGTGAGTCGGCCCAGAGCACAGGCGCCGGCCATGAAGGTCTGGACGGAGGACCAGGCGCGGACCTTCCTGGCCTTTACCAGCGAGGACCGGCTGTCGGTGGCGTGGTCTCTTCTGCTCGGCAGGGGCCTAAGGAGGGGTGAGCTCTGCGGGTTGAAGTGGTCTTCAGTCGACCTAGAGGCCGGAGCCCTCCGGATCGACGCCACGTTGATCGTCGCCGACGGCCACACCACTGAGAGCCGGCCGAAAACAGACCCCGGCCGCCGGCGTATCCCGCTCGACGCACGCTTGGTGGCTCTCCTGCGCTCGCACCGGGCCCGGCAGGCCGCCGAGAAGCTGGCCGCTGGGGACGCCTACAAGGACGGCGGCTACATCATTGCCGACGAGCTCGGGCGCCCGTACTATCCGGGCACTATCTCGGTGGCCTTCAAGGCGCAGGCCAAAGCCGCCGGCCTGCCCGTCATTCGCCTGCACGACACTCGGCACACCGCCGCAAGCTTGATGCTGGCCGACGGGGTGCCCACCAAGGTCGTGACGGAGATCTTGGGTCACGCGTCGCCGGTTATCACGCTCAGCACGTACGCCCACGTTCTGCCAGGCATGGCGGAGCAGGCCGGAGCCGCCCTGTCAGCCCGGCTCTTTGGTTAGATCACCTTCGGGACCGAAAGTACTGGGCGGTCGGCGACCGACCGGCGCATCGGGGTTGTAGGTCAGGTGCTCATCGACGACAGCGTGGAGGATGTCGCTGGCACCCTTCGCGTAGTCGCAAACGGCTGCGTTGCGAGGTTGAGGCCTGTCGACGACCCACATGATGGCTTCCGTTGCCCAGCCGACGGCGCCGGTGCTCAACTCGAGTGTGTAGTTGGCATAGAACCTAGGGACCGCCTGGTTGAGCCCGGAGTGGATGGCATAGGGCTCGACCGTGAAGGGCGGATGCGCAGCACCGTCGCGAAGCTCGTATGCGATGTGGACACTTTCCGTCATTGTCTTGCGGCCGTTGTTGGGCATGCGCGAGGCCCGAATGATGGCATCAGCGACCCAGACGGCGCGACCGACTCCTCCCGCCTTCCTCGCCGCCTTGACCGCCTCGGGGACCTTGACCATGTCGCGGATGACGCCATAGAAGCCATCGAGGCCGAAGACTGCGGCCGATATCGCTTGAAGGGAGGCCTGGAACTCCTCCGTGAGCGCTGCGCTTTCGGCCGCGTCATCACCAGCGGCGCCTGCGTCCGCCATGTCTTGTCGAGCCGTTCGGACGTCTTTCAAGCGAGCAAAGGCGATGCTTAGCCAGTCCGGCCAGGTCTGCACCGCTGCCTCGACCCGCGTGACTTCCATTGAGGTTGCCCAGAAATTGTGGACACGGAGTTATGCAGCTTGCTGCGTGCGGGCCAATGTTAGTTCGTAGCCGATAGGGCTGAGGTTGTCCGCTTTGGCGCACCGGCGTTGGTGATTGTAGAAGTTGACGTAGCTGGCGATACCGGCCCGCAGCTCTGCCATTGTGGCGAAGACGTGGCGGTAGAAGTACTCATGTTTGAAGATGGACCAGAAGCTTTCGGCACTGGCGTGGTCGAAGCAGCTGCCGGTGGCACCCATGGAACGGACCAGGCCAGCCCGGTCACAGAACTTGGCCACCTTGCCGTCGCTGAACTGGCTGCCCCGGTCGGCATGGAAGATGGTGCCGGCCACGCGACCGGAACGGGCCCTGACCGCTTGGCCCAGGGCGTCGAGGACGATCTCGGTGCGCATGTGGTTAGCGACCGAGAAGCCGAGCACCCTCGACGACCCCTCGTCTCTGACGGCGCACATGTACGCCTCACCGTCTCCGACCTGCATATACGTGATGTCCGAGGTCCACAGCTGGTCTATGGCGTCGGGGTGGAAGTCCCGTTTCACCAGGTCCTCGGGGTAGCTGGCCGTCGGGTCCCCGACGACGCCCAGGGCGGACATGCGGGCGGCGACGGTGTTGCGGCTCACCCGCTCACCGGCCTCGTGCAGGTCGGTGGTGACCCGAGGCGACCCGTAGGTGCCGTGGGAGGCTTTGTGGAAGCTGATGATCTTGGCGTCCAGGTCGGCGCGCCGGACCTCGCTGGGCAGCGCCAGGCGGTCCTGGGCCGCCCTCCAGCGGTAGAAGCCAGAGGTCGAGACCTCCAACAGCCGGGCCATGCGGGTGACCTCGAAGTTCGCGCACTCAGCGGCCATCAACGCAAATCTCTCTGCTTTGGTGGATTTGAGGCAAAGTACGCGGCGGCTTTTCCCAAAAAGGCCAGGTCCTTGTCCTGCTCGGCCACTTGCCGGCGCAACCGCAGCAGCTCGGCGCGCTCCGCCGCGCTCAACGGCTCCTCGGAGCCCCCAGCCACGGTCTCCATCCGCCGACGCTCATCGCGCACCCAGCGGGCCAACGAGCCGTCCGCCACCGACAGCTCGGTGGCCACGTCGACCACCGACCGACCGGTGTCAATGACGCGATGAGCAGCCTCGGTCTTGAACTCCAGCGTGAACTT
>JBEKNX010000236.1:0-7263 GCA_049522375.1 Acidimicrobiales bacterium
TTCCTGGGCTCGTCGGGCATGTGTCCATTTCATCACCGCACAGGACGAGAGGGTCGCGATTTAGCCATGTGGACGCCGGTCCCAGCCAGTGTCAGACACGTCGTTCATCGGTAGCCTGCGGGAAACTCAGTGGTTCGACACTTGGTCACAGCACCTCCTGGCAAGTGGCCAGCAGCCTCGTCCCCCGGGGTGCTCATCAGCGGGCCGAGGCGCTCGCGGACTACCCTCTTCTCAGAGGTTACGCCGTGCCCGATCGCCAGTTCACCTGGAGCAACTTGCCCCCCGACCTGCTGAAAGGCCTCGCGCTCGACCTCCAGTTGGCTGGCTCCGATCCGACCAAGGCACTGGGGAGTGAGTACGGTGAGCGCCCAACCGAGGACTTCCTTCTGGACACCTGGGATGTGCTCCGAGAGCGCTGGCTGGCCCACGACCGGGAGGCTCTCGCGGCCGTGGTCGGAGACCTTTGGCAGCCCGGCCGAGATGGCTACCGCCCCCCTTCCAAGGGCAGCGACCAGTTGGAGTGGCTTCGCAAGCGGCGTAATGCCTCCAGACTCCGGGAGGTCGTACTTGCCCGCTTCATCGCAGCTGGAGAGGGCTCGACGAGCGGTGCGGCGTTCACGACACCAGGCCGCCGCGAGGTATCGACCCCGCAGCTCGGCGACGAGAAGAGAGCCATGGACCGATACCCTCCCGAGCGCACTACCGGCCAGACCCAGCCGAAAACCAGACAACACGGGAGCACGATGAACGAGAGCACCATCACCAACCATGCCGGCTTCATCTGGTCCGTGGCCGACCTGATGCGCGGCGACTACAAGCAATCCGAATACGGCAAGGTCATCCTCCCGCTCACCGTTCTACGCCGGCTGGACTGCGTCCTGGAACCGACCAAGACTGCTGTGCTGGCCAGGGCCGAAGCCTTGAAAGGCCGGGTCGAGAACGTCGAGCCAGTGCTGTGCGCCGTCGCCCACCAGAGCTTCTACAACACGTCCCCCCTCAACTTCAGCCGCTTGCTGGGTGACCCCTCTCAGGTGGCAGGCAACCTGCGGGCCTACATCGCCGGCTTCAGCCCCGTGGCAAGGGAGGTGCTCGACAAGTTCGACTTTGACACCCAGATCAACCGCCTGGCCAGGGCCGACCTGCTCTACCTGGTGGTCTCCCGCTTCGCCGAGGTGGACCTCCACCCCGACGCCGTGTCCAACCTAGAGATGGGGTACCTGTACGAAGAGCTGATCCGGCGCTTCTCCGAACTTTCCAACGAAACCGCCGGGGAGCACTTCACCCCCCGTGAGGTCATCCGGCTCATGGTCAACCTGCTCTTCGCCGAGGACG
Source organism: Acidimicrobiales bacterium (assembly GCA_049522375.1). Taxonomy (GTDB): domain Bacteria; phylum Actinomycetota; class Acidimicrobiia; order Acidimicrobiales; family Palsa-688; genus Fen-671. The sequence goes on from JBEKNX010000236.1 coordinate 1,333, forward strand.
ACAGGCTCCTCACCGGCACCGGGGTGATCAAGACCCTCTACGACCCAGCCTGTGGCACCGGGGGCATGCTCTCGGTGGCCGAAGACCACCTGCGGTCCCTCAACCCCAGTGCCCGCTTGGAGGTCTTCGGCCAGGAGCTGAACGACGAGACCTATGCCATCTGCCGGTCGGACATGATGCTAAAGGGCCAGGACGCCTCCCACATCGTCTGCGGCAACTCCTTCAGCGACGACGGTCACAAGTCCGGCCGCTTCGACTACATGCTCGCCAACCCGCCCTTCGGCGTGGAGTGGAAGAAAGTAGAAGACGCCGTACGCCGGGAGGCCGAGACCCGTGGCTTCGCCGGACGTTTTGGTGCTGGCCTGCCGCGCATCAACGACGGCAGCTTCCTATTCCTCCAGCACATGGTCTCCAAGATGAAACCGGCCTCCGAAGGCGGGAGCCGCCTGGCCGTTGTCTTCAACGGCTCCCCGCTGTTCACGGGGGCTGCCGGCTCAGGTGAGTCCGAAATACGGCGCTGGCTTATCGAGAACGATTGGCTCGAAGCCATAGTTGCCCTCCCTGACCAACTGTTCTACAACACTGGCATCTCCACGTACTTCTGGGTGCTCACCAACCGCAAGAGGCCCGAACGTCGTGGCAAGGTCGAGTTGATAGACGCCCGTGATTACTGGGTCAAGATGCGCAAGTCGCTTGGGGACAAGCGGAAGGAAATCAGCGCTGACCAGATCGCCGAGATCACTCGACTGTACGCCGATTTCAACGAAGGCGAGCGAGTCAAGATCATGCCCAATGAGGCCTTCGGTTTTCAGCGCATCACGGTCGAGCGCCCGTTGCGTCTGCGTTGGGAGGTGACTCATGAGACAACAAAGCGGTTGGCCGAGACCAAACAGTGGGCCGTACTCTCCGACCAGGAGCAGGCGAGAGTATCGTCTGTGCTCTCCAACCTCGTGGGGACCACCACGACCGAGCGCACGGCCATGGCGACCAAGCTCGGGCTGTTACCCAAGGCCATCGACAAGGCGCTCTGGGACGTAGTGGCTGTCAGAGACCCCGAGGCGCCGGCCGTCACCGACAGGCGAGGCAATCCTGAGCCCGACCCGGACCTACGGGACAACGAGAACGTCCGGTTACCGGGCCTGCGAGTCATGTGGGAGACAGACCCCAGCGACCGCATGGCCAGCATCGAGTATCGCAGTGCTGTGGAAGACTACATGGCCGCAGAGGTGCTGCCCTACGTGGCCGACGCCTGGGTGGAGGATGACAAGACGAAAATCGGCTACGAGATACCCGTCACCCGCCACTTTTACAAGTACGTGCCACCCCGCCCACTTGCTGAAATTGATGCCGAGATAAGGACTCTCGAAGACGAGATACAGGGGCTGCTCCGTGAGGTGACCGAGTGAACCAGCTCCCAGTCAAGCAGGTCGCCTCGGTTCGAGTCAGCAACGTGGACAAGAAGTCTGTCGGAGGCGAACAGCCTGTCCGTCTCTGCAACTACACCGATGTCTACTACCACGAGCATATTACGACCGATCTGCCCTTTATGGAGGCGACGGCGACAGCCGATCAGATCGCTCAGTTTGCTATCCGCTGCGGCGACGTGCTCGTCACCAAGGATTCGGAGACGCCAGAGGACATCGCTGTGCCCTCGTACGTCACGGACAATATGCCGAACGTATTGTGTGGCTACCATTTGGCGCTCCTGCGGCCTCGCCCGAGCATCAGCGGCCGCTACCTCTTTTGGGCTATGGCATCCCGCCTGGCCAGAGAGCAATTTTGTGCTTGCGCAATGGGAATCACCCGCTTCGGTCTTCGTCATGACGCATTCGGAGAAGTGAAGATTCCGGTGCCTTCCATGAACCTCCAGCGTGCCATCGCCGACTACCTCGACGCCGAGACCGCTCGGATCGACCGACTCATCGAGAGAAAGCATCGACTGACCGAACTAGTCACGGAGAGAGTCCGATCATTTATATCACAGGCCACGGACGATCCACCCTACATGCCTGTTCGCCATCTGACTTCACTTCGCACCAGTGGACCTCGGGGTTGGGCAGACAGAGTTGCCGAACTGGTCCACCCTTCATCAGGTCGGCGAACCTTCGCCGGGACAGCATTGACATCAGGGTCGATAACATCGTGTTCGTTGACCCTCCCGGAACAGAAGAGGCCAGGCGCAGCGTTGTTTGCGAAGGTGACGTGCTTATCGGGATCACCGGGGCCAACGTCGGCTGGGTAGGTTGTGTGGGCAGTGATTTAGAGGGAGGCTTTGTCAGCCAGCATGTTGCAATTCTGCGCCCTCAAAGTGTCGAGCCGCAATGGGTTGCCTATTCGTTGTACGCATCCCGGGCTCAGGACCAGCTGTTCGGTGGCCAGTACGGTGGGACCAAGCAACAACTTGGACTTGACGATCTCGCAGAGCTGCGCATATCGAGGCCGGACCGCGATGAACAGCATCGTCGCATCCACGCCATGACGCAGGTGCGGCTCGCTGGAGAGCGGCTGGCGTCATGCCTTGAAAATCAAATTGCGCTCTTGACCGAGCACCGGCAGGCTCTTATTACAGCTGCAGTTACAGGCGAACTCAACATTCCCGGAGTTGCAGCATGAAGGTGGATGAGCGGGGGTTCGAGGAGGCCATCGAGGCGACTCTTCTTGCCGGTGGTTACTTGAAATCCGTACCCTCCCATTTCGATCCGGTGCTGGGGCTAGACACTGCCGAGCTGTTCGCCTTCATCGGTGCCACGCAGGCGAGGGACTGGGAACGCCTCCTCGGCCGCTACGGCAACGAGCCGGATGCCGCCCAGCGAGGGTTTGCGAAGCGTCTGGCATCTGAACTGGACAACCGGGGCACCTTGGACGTGCTTCGCCACGGGATTGTTGACCTCGGGGTGACCGTCCAACTAGCGTTTTTCAAGCCCGCGCACGGCCTGACGCCTGAGCTGCAACGGCTCTACGCAGCCAACCGGGTGAGCGTGACCCGCCAGCTCGCCTTCGACCCGAAGTCAAACAAGACCCTCGACATGGTCCTACTGGTGAACGGCATCCCGACAGCGACGGCAGAGCTGAAGAACCCGCTCACCGGCCAGGGCGTCGAGGAAGCGAAAACTCAGTACCGCGCCGACCGTGACCCGACCAACGTCACCTTGGCACGCCGGGCAGTGGTTCATTTTGCAGTAGACCCCGACTGGGTAGCCATGACGACGAGGCTCGCTGGACAGGCCAGCCAGTTCCTACCCTTCAACCTGGGCCACGACGGAGGCGCCGGCAACCCACCGAACCCACACGGCCACCGCACCTCATACCTGTGGGAGCGGGTATGGGCCCGGGACGCCTGGATGGACATCCTGGCTCGGTTTGTCCACGGTGAGCGACCAGCCAAGGGAACGGCTACCAAGGGGACGGGGACGCTCATCTTCCCCCGTTACCACCAGTGGGACGCCGTCCTTTCCCTGGTGGCTGACGCCAGGGAACACGGCCCGGGACGGAGCTACCTGGTCCAGCACTCAGCCGGGTCGGGCAAGTCCAACACCATCGCCTGGGTTGCCCACCGCCTGTCCAGCCTGCACGACCGGGAGGACCGCAAGGTCTTCGACAAGGTGGTGGTGATCACTGACCGCCTTGTCCTGGACCGCCAGCTCCAGGACACCGTCTACCAGTTCGAGCACGTGAGGGGTGTCGTCACCAAGATCGACAAGAACTCGGCCCAGCTGGCCGAGGCACTGGCGGGTGAGCAGGCCCGGATCATCATCACGACGCTCCAGAAGTTCCCCTTTGTGCTGGACAAGATCGGCCAGCTGCCCGCTCGGCGCTACGCCGTACTGGTGGACGAGGCTCATTCCTCCCAGACCGGGGAGGCGGCCAAGGACCTGCGGATGGCGCTCGGGGCGACCGAGGAACAGGAGCTGACCGTAGCGGAGGTCGAAGATGCCGGCTTCATCGCCCAGGCGATCGACCCGGTGGAGGAGGCTCTAGCCAAGGCCGTGTTCGCCCGAGGCCGCCAGTCCAACATGAGCTTCTTCGCCTTCACCGCCACGCCCAAGGCCCGCACCCTGGAAATGTTCGGCACCCTCAATCCCAATACCGGCAGGTACGAGCCGTTCCACCTCTACTCGATGCGCCAGGCCATCGACGAGGGCTTCATCTTGGACGTGCTGGCCAACTACACGACGTACAAGACCTACTGGCGCATCGAGAAGGCGGTCACTGAAGACCCCGAGTACCCGGCCCCAAAGGCCCGGCGGGCCATCGCCCGTTTCGTCTCGCTGCACCCGACCAACCTGGCCCAAAAGGCCGAGATCATCGTCGAGCACTTCCGGGCCCACGTGGCGACCAAGATCGCCGGGCGGGCCAAGGCCATGGTGGTCACATCGTCCCGTCTGCACGCTGTGCGTTACAAGCAGGCCATCGACGCCTACATATCCAAGGAGGGCTACACGGGTATTTCCGCCCTGGTGGCCTTCTCCGGACGGGTGATCGACGACAAGCAGCTGACCTACACCGAGCAGCAGATGAACGGCTTCTCTGAAAACGAGACAGCCCGGCGTTTCGGGGAGGACGGCTACCAGGTGCTGGTGGTGGCCGAGAAGTTCCAGACGGGCTTTGACCAGCCGCTTCTGCACACCATGTACGTGGACAAGGCCCTGATGGGCCTCAATGCGGTGCAGACGCTGTCCCGGCTGAACCGGACCTACCCCGGCAAGTCCGAGACCTTCGTGCTGGACTTCCGCAACGAGACCAACGACATCGTGAGGGCGTTCGAGCCCTACTACGGCCGCACCGTGGCGCCGCCCACTGACCCCAACCTGCTCTTCGACACCCGCCGCCACCTCTTGGACGACTTCGACGTGGTCGAGCCCTCCGAGGTGGCCGCCGCCGTGGAGCTGCTGGTCACGGGCAGCGGGCCCTCGGCTCACGCCAAGGTCTACGCCGCCCTGGACCCGGCTGTGGAGCGGTTCTCGGATCTGGGTGATGAGGACCAATTGGCCTTCAAGGACGCCCTTGACAGGTTCGTGCGCACTTACTCGTTCCTGTCCCAGGTGGTGGCCTTCGGCGAGCCCAAGCTGGAACGGGACTACATCTACTGCCGGGCCCTGGCTTCTCGGCTGCGGGACGCCACCAGGGCTGAGCGCCTCGACCTCGGCTCAGAGGTAGAACTCAGCCACCTGAAGACCGAGCTGAGCTACGAGGGCACGCTGGAGGCCGGTGGCGGCGATGGCGTGGTGAAGTCCTTCTTCGGGGATGGGCCTGAACGGCGCCCCGAGGACCTTGAGCACCTGTCCGAGATCGTGGCCGAACTGAACGAGCGTTTCGGGATGGACCTCGACGAGCGGGACCGTTTGCTGTTCGACCAGTTCGAGGAGACCTGGTTGGCCGACGACTCCGTGGTCGCCCAGGCTCGCAGCAATACGCTGGACAATTTCCGCCTCGCCTTCGATAAGAGGTTCTTGGACGACGTTGTCGCTCGCATGGACGACAACGAGGCCATCTTCAAGAAGGTACTGGACGACGCGGAGTTCCGCCACGTGCTTATGGGTCTCTACGCCAGCCGGGTGTACCAGAGGGCTCGTGGCCAGGCGCACGGTACCAAGACCACGGACCGGCCCAACGAGTAACTTGGATAACCGTCGTATAGCCGTTGAGGAGACTCTCGACCGGTTGCCTGAGAAGTTCACCCGCTTAGGTTTTGCTCGGCCGTGCGCAGCAGTGCTCACGCGCGTGGGAAGTTGGCTTGTGGCTGTCGCTTCCATCGGTGGGAAGGCCACCATTACCTGGTGGTGGCCCGGAGCAGGAGTTGGCACCCGATTGGTTGACGCCGACCCGTCCGCGGCACGGCCGGCCTCGTCAACTGTGCCCACCTGACCGGCTAGCTCGGCTCCCGGTCGGTAAAGAACCGGGCCCTTGGCCCTTTCGGTATGGGGCAGCCCG
>JBEKNX010000237.1:0-7256 GCA_049522375.1 Acidimicrobiales bacterium
GGGGTGGACGAAGTTCTTCGCACCGGACCGGCAACCCCGCGTGCCTGTGGCCGTCGGCTCCGTCGTGGGGTCCGTGCTCGGCCTCGACGACTACTCGGACGGTACCGATCCCCGGCTGAGCACCGCCGCCAATTGCCAAGGCCCTCCCGGGCCCGCCGGGGTGGGCGGCTTTACTCCTGCAGAAGTGACGGGTTTCTATAATTTTGGCCCCCTGTACAAGGCTGGCCTGACCGGGGCGGGCCAGACCGTGGTGTTCATGGAGACGGACGGTTTTCAGACGTCAGACTTGCAAGGCTTCGCCGACGGGTTCGGCTTGCCGTCCTTTGACGTCACTGGTCCCATCGTCAACCAGACGTGGGGCACCACGGCGCCGCAGCCTGTCCAGGGCTGCGAGTCGGAAACCGAGCTGGACCTCGAGATCGTCCACGCCATGGCGCCCGGCGCCCAACTGGTGGTCTATGAAGCAGGCGCGCCCACCACGGGGTATCTCCTCAACTACGTAGCCCTCGCCTTGCAAAGCGCGGTCAGGACGTACCCGCACGCCGTGTTCAACCTCAGTCTGGGATGGTGCGAGGACGCCGCCTCGGCCGAGCAGTTCGACGGCTTGTTCACGCAATTAGTGGCCGGCGGTGGCACTGCGTTCGTATCGTCGGGGGACAACGGTGCCTACGCCCGCGGCTGTCCCGGCCACGCTCTGACCACCCAGGAGCCGGCGGACAGCCCCCACGCCACCGCCGTGGGCGGGACGACGGCGCACATCGGTGTCGGTTCGACCTACGGCCAGGAGGCGTCCTGGGGCGAGCCCTTCGAGCAATGGGGCGCCGGCGGCGGCTTGAGTGCCGTGTTCAAGCGGCCGAGCTGGCAGGTTGGGCTGGGTGTCTCCAACCAGTACTCCAACGGGATGCGCGAGATACCCGACGTCGCGGCCATCGCCGACGGCAACACTGGCTGGGACGTTTTCGAAAGCGGCGCGTGGTCGCTGGTGGGCGGGACGTCCGCCGCCGCCCCACTGTGGGCGGCGCTCGGAGCGCTTACCGATGAGGCGCTGGCCCAGCGCCATCTCAGCGAGATCGGCTTCGCCAATCCTGCGCTCTACGATTTCGGTGCCAACCCCAGCCACTTCCCGGGCCGGGCGTTCCACCCCGTCACCGAGGGCACGAACCTTTACTATCCGGCTACCTCGACGGGTTGGAACTATGGCACGGGCTGGGGCACACCCAATGCGGCCGCCTTAGCCGACGATTTCCTCGTCTACGAAAGGGGCACGCGTTGAGCCTTGGTGACCCGACCGTCGCGCCTGCCTCTGCGCGCTTCTGCCGGCATTGTGGCGCCCCCCTCAGGCCAAACGCCCGTTTTTGCCATCATTGCGGCGCCGCCTTGGCCGTACCTCCTGCCGCGGCCCCGGCGCCGGCGCCTGTCGCTTTGTACGGCACCGCTCCCGCCGCCCCGTTCCCTACCGCCGGTCCCGTCTTCCCACCTGCTCAGGGTGCCGGCCCCACCCCGATGTACGTCCCGGCGCCTACCGCCGGGGCGCCCCAGTGGCCCCGGGGCGGCCTGCTCACCGGGCAGGTGGCCCAGGGAAGGGCGCGGAAAAGCTGGTTCTCCCGCCTCCCCGTGCTCGGCAAGCTGGCCATAATTTTCGGTGCCCTGGTGCTCATCGGCGGTGGCATCCAGGCCGCTTTGCCCTCGCCCCCCGGGTGCACGTTTTCGTGCGTTGCCATAAGCGGCCCGCTGCAGCCTGCCGGGAAGAGCTTCACCAGCCCGCTCTTCTCCTTCCAGTACCCGAACGGTCTGACGCTGGTGACGCCGAGCAAGTTGGGGTCGGTCGTGACTCTCAGTGACTCCAACGGCGGGCCCGCCTTCATCTGGGCCGGCCAGGGCCAGGAGGAGCCGGCTGGGCTCATACCGCAGTTCGAACAGAAAGTAGCGGCTGGTATCCCGGTCGAACAGGTCCAGGACCTCGGGCAGATCTTCGGCGCGGAAATCGGCTTCACCCCCGGGAGCGGCGAGTTCTACTCGGGCCAGATCCAGCAGCAGAACGGGCAGGACCTGCCCGTCGGGATAGGCGTGATCGCCGCGCAGTCCGGTGACAAATGGGCGGTAATAGCCGTCCTGACGACGTGCCTCGACGCGCAGAACGGCCAGCTGGAGGCGTGCAACGAGCAGGACTTCGCCAGCCAGCAAGAGGGTCTGGGCGGCGGCAACGACTACGACGACGTGCTGGCTCGCTGGCATTGGGCGGGCTGATGACCACCGGCACTGAACACGATGCAAGGAGAAGACTTATATGACCCAATGTGAGCATTGCGGGAGAGACACTCCCGACGAACCTTTCTGCACCTGGTGCGGCGCGCACCGCGTTGGCACCGGCGCTGACGCCCGTACCCGCCACAAGGACTACGCCGCTCACTCAGGCGAGCACGTCAGCCAGCCCAGCGTGGTCACCACGCTTTTCCCGCACCTGCCCCGGCACCGGGTGCACGAGTTCCGTTGGGGGCTCGTGGGGGGCCTGGCCGTCGTCGTGGCTCTGGTCGGCGGGGGCTTGATCGTCGCCGCGCTGCTGGCCGCGGCCGTCCTGGTGCCCACGCTCTATCTCGTCTACCTGTACGAGGCCCAGGTCTACCGGGACGAGCCGGCCAAGGTCCTCGGCCTGACCATGGCGGCAGGCGTGGTGCTCGGGGTCGTGGTGACCATCATCGCCGACGCCATTCTAAACGAATCTTCGCCCCTCAAATTGTCGCCCGGGGCGGGGTTTATTGTCGGGTCGTGCATTATTCTTCCCATAATACAAGAGGTAATAAAGCCTCTGCCTGTGCTCGCGCTGCGGGGCCAGGGCAAGTTTTCCGAGACCATAGACGGCTTGACGTTCGGGGTGGCCGCCGGTCTTGGCTTCGCCGCGGCCGAGACCATCGTGCAGTTCTCGAAGGTGATAGCGACCGAGCCTGTGCATACCAGCTCGGCCAACTGGCTTTTCCCTGTGCTCGGGGTCTGCATCCTGACGCCGCTGCTCCAGGGGACCTGCACCGGGATGATAGTGGCGGTGCTGTGGAAGCCGAGCCGCTTGGGCAACCCCCTGTACATGATCGGCGTACCGGTCGCCATCGCCGGTCACGTGCTGTACTCGGCGATAGCGCAAATCCTTCAGGACAACAACGTAAACGCCGCCATCATCCTCTTCTTCCAGGCCGCCGTGGTCGGCGGGATGCTCGTTTACATTCGCCACCTGGTCCACTCCGCCCTGCTCGAGGAAGCCAAAGACTTTGGTTTCCAGGTCGTCATTTGTCCCCATTGCCGCCGGACGGTAGGCGCCGCCGGGTTCTGCCCGGAGTGTGGAGGCGCGGTCTCCGCCGGGCCTCGTAACGCGGTGGCGGCGCCGGTTGCCAGCGCCGCCCCAGAAGCGCCGGCCGCCGGTACCCCTTCGGGTGGTGCCATCGGCGGGCCTGCTCCGGGAGGCGCCAATGCCTAGCGCTTGCCCTCGTTGCGGGCTGCCGGTCCCTGACGGTTCCCAGTTTTGCGAGAATTGCGGAGCGGCCCAGCCCGCTCCTGGGCCGGCGTCGCCCGCCGGGCCCGGCGAACCAACCCCGGCACCCCCCGGTGCCCAGGTACCGCCTCCGGCGCCCGGGTACCCGCCCGTCCCGCCGCCGGGGGGCTACCCGCCTGTCCCGCCGGCGCCGCTGCCCGTCCCGCCTGTCCCGCCGGCGCCCGGCTACGCGCCCGCCCCGCCCCCGGGAGGGTACCCGCCCGCCGCGCCTACGGCGCAGGGCGTGTACTACCCCTCTGGTGGGGGTCCCGGCGGGCCCTCCGGCGGGGCCCCGGGGGGGCCACCGGGTGGGAGTGCCTACTACCCACCGACCGGTCCTGCACCCTCGGGCGGGCCGCGACGCCGGCTCAATGCCGTCGGCATAGCTGCCGCCGTGGGCGGTGTGCTGGTGCTCGCTGTCGTAGCCGGTCTGGTGGTGCCCAAGTTGATCTCCCACAACCCCAGTCCGACGACGGTGCCCAACGCCGCCCCGGGAGGGAACATCAGCACCACGACGACCCCCTCCAGCCCGGGCACTACGGCTACGCCTCCGTCTACGGCGCCACCACCGGCCAGCACGACGACGTCACCTCCGGCCACTACCCCACCGACGACCTCGCCGCCGGCCACCGCCACACCGACCACGTCACCTCCGGCCACAACCCCTCCGACGACCTCACCTCCGGCCACCGCCTCACCGACCACGTCACCTCCGGCGACAACCCCAGGGACAACCTCGCCGCCGGTCAGCACGACGACCACGCCGGGCGCCTCGACGGGCCAGACGGCGCACAACTCGGTGGCCTCGGTTCCCCTTCTCTCGGGGTGGAGCGTCGGCAGCAGCTCGAGCGCGGACGACCTGTTCCTCACCGGCCCCAACGGCCTGGCCGCCGAGTTCCTGAACGTCCAGGTGGCGTCTTCGGTGACCGTGAGCCAGATCTTGCAGGAGCAACTGGCAGGGGCGGAGAAGCAGTACACAAATGCCGAGGTGTGTTCGCAGCCCCAGGCCGGTGTCGTCCCGGGGGTACCGCGGGTCGCCGGTGAGGGTGAGGTGCTGTGCTTCACCGTCACGCCCCAAAATGGTTCGGCCGTCCCCTATGCCGAGGCGATATTCGACGGCCTGGTGCCCGGTAGCAGTGGGCAGCTGGGCGTGATCGAGTTCGGCTACTTCCCGCAGAACACGACCACCACCCAGATAAAGCAAGACTTGCTGCCCGTGCTGGACAGCGTTCACTGGCTGCAGGTCGGCAGCAGCTAGCACCGCGGCAGCGGCGGGGGCGCGCCCTGCCCGACCAGGTCGTAGCCTGGAGGCCATGATCGACCCTCTCGAGGAACTCGTGCCCCGGGCGGAGCGTGCCCGGGCCGAGCTCAACCAGCTCCTGGAGCAACTCGGCGCCGAGCGCGACGCGGTGAAGGCGGCCACGACCGAGGCTCACGAGGCGGTCCAGGGACTACGTACCGCCATCCGCGAGGCGAAGGAAGAGATGCGCCAGACTTCCAAGGCGGAGGCGCGCAAGCACCTCGCCCGGCAGATGAGGGCGGCCGCCGACATCCTGGCCCGGGACCCTTGATGCTCAGCCGGTCCCAGCTTGCCGGCTGAGCTCAGTCGCGTCCTGCACTTGCGCAGACCGTGGTCCCTTCCGGGCACACGACTACGGTCCTTGTACCCTATTTTGTTGCGATTATGGACGCCGATATGGACGCCGATGCTCTCGTTAGGCATGACTGGGACTTGGGATGACGACTGATGGCCTCAATACACGATGAGGTGGAAGCCCTCTACGGCTGGTGCGGCCTGTGCCACACCTTTTCTCAGTTCCCCCACGATTGCCCCGACTGCGACTTCCCCGCTGAGGAGAGCGACCTCGGTTTGAACGAGTTCTCCTCGGACGGCGTTGCCGAGCGGTCCTGGAGCGCGACCCGGACGGTCTAGGTAGAAGCCCGGGGCGAAATCGATGAGGTCATAATGTCGTTGGCGAGCAGAGAGGTGCCTCGTCCGAGGCACGACGGGCGGCGGCCGGTTACCTATCGGCGATCGCGAGTCTTGGTCTAAGGCGCGCGTCGTCCAGCGTCGGGCCGCATAATTTTCGCTCAGGATTGCTACCCTAGAGGCGGCGGGCGGTCCGCCCCCGAGGAGCCCAGCAGGTACCGCGACTGGTTGGCCACAAACGTGAACACCGACGCTATGGTGACGTGCAGAGCGGAGCCGGCCCGCAGCGGGGATAGCCGGCTCAGCGAAAGCTTGGTAGGACTGCAGGTCTTGGGCTTGGGAGCACACCGGCGGGTACGGTGGCATCACCGCCGGGAGGCGGCCCGGGGAGGCGCCCGCGACTGGGGGTGCGCGAGATTTACGGAGAGTGGTCACCTGCCACAGGTGGGGTAGGAGGTGCTAGGCCCTCTGGCGGTAGTACACCCAACAGCCGTCGGCGGCGTCCGGGTAGTCGCAGAAACGCAAGGCGTTGACGGTGAGGAAGTGATAGTACACGGGGATGTTTTTCCGCTGGGTGCACTCGGCGCAGCCCGGCACCGACTGCTGGTGGAAGGTGAGGACACCGCCGCGTACTGACCACCTGCCGTAGGCAGTGGCACCTCCACAGCCGTTGGTGCCGGACTGGGGGTAGCTGTTCCAGGTGGACGTGTAGCTGCCTGTCCCGTAGATGAACCACTCAAGGTACTCGGTAGAGCACTCGCCGCCCGGAGCGGGGAAGGGCCCGAGCCAGTCCCCGGGGAGCAGGCGTAGCACGCTGACCTGGGGCTGGGCGACATGGACCATGGAAGGTTGGCCCAGGGCCGGGCTGGCCGACAAGCCCAATACGGCGGACAGGGCAAGCACAAAGCCGGACAACCTGGCATGGGTACGCATCCTCGCTCCTTTTCGTACCGGGCCTGAGGCCCACCTAGCGTAGCGTCTTCACATCGCCTAACTGCTCGACGGTCGGCCGAGGGGTGCCACCGGGCATCCCCGGCGGCGACGCGCCGTTGCCGCGTGTCCCCGGTTTCGAGGTTGCCGGGACGGTCGAGGTGGGAGCAGCCGGGTTCAGCGCCGGCGACCGCGTGTTCGGCTCTCTGTGGGGGTCCGGCGGGGGCGGCCGCGCTTGCCGCGTGCGATTATGTGTGGCTGAAAAGGAAGGCCCGCCGTTGGATGTTAACCACCCGGACAAAGTATGGCTGGCGCATCCTCAGCGCTGTACTGAACGTTCGCTGGGAGGGTGCGCTTGAACTTCCGCGTGCATTAGCGGGGTCGGCGCCATGCTCACTCTCGCACGCCCATGTGAATACCTTCTGAGAGAGCCCGGTAGCCCAGGGCGAGGGTGGTGCCAGTCCCGGCTGGCGACGACGACGTCGTAGAGGTCCTCGGCTTGGACGATGAACTCGCTGATGCGGCCGGCGAGGTCACCGCCGCCGTCAACCGGCTGGCTCCCGCCCTCGCGGAGTCGTTCTGCACATCGACGACGATGAGTGCCCGCTTGGTGGTCGTTCGTCCCTTTAGGCCGCGTTCGAAGGACGGCGCCGCCCGAGCCGCCAGGCCGTGCGCCCGATGGCGAACAGGGCGGCCCCGAGCAACAGGGCGAACAGTATGGGCCCGGCCAACCGAACCACGCCCTCGCCACCGGCGACGAAGCCGTTCACAGCTCCATGCCAGGCTTTGTCCAGGCCGGACCGCGGCTTGGGTGGCGGAGGAATGACGACCTTCTGGGTGACGGTGACGGCCAGGGTTGCGTACGTTGTCTCGCTG
>JBEKNX010000238.1:0-7217 GCA_049522375.1 Acidimicrobiales bacterium
GAACCCCTCGGGCCAGCGCAGCTTGGCCAAGTACTTGGCGCACGCCTCATCGTCGGGGAACCAGCGCTGGAACTGGGGCCACGTGCCGGGGTAGTCCTTCCCAACCACCGGCCGGTCCTCGACTGCCTCGACCACAATATGTAGAGCCTACTGCACTCAAGCGGATAGGCCATATATATGTTCGATCGTCAAGGGATTTTTCGATGCCTTTCACCGGTGGCACCGAGGGCCGTTTATGGCGACGGGGCGCACTCCCAAACCTCACCGTCCCAGTGCTCGATTTGGGCTCCAGGACCAGTCGTCGTGTTCGCAAATTTTGGGTGGGCCGACTCATGGGTGACGTCAGGTGACACGCGCTGGTCCCCGCCCCCTCACGTGTAATCACTTCACCGTGGCGATGAGTGCTGTGGGCAGCAGTATGCACACGCTAAGCGTCGTCCGCTTCGTATAATTCGTGGGAGCAGGAGCCAGGCTCACCGGCGAGAGGAGCTCATGAAGCCAAAGGTGCTGACGGCAGTGCTGTTGGGAAGCACTATGGCCTCGGTGGGCGGCAGCGCCTACCTGGCCGGCCTATCCCCACCCTTGCTCTCTCATCTGGCCGCCCCCGGGCAGCTCACGGCTTCTCCGGCATGGTTCGACGCCCCTGCGGCCGTGACCTTTCGGCCGTCCCGCCCTTTGCCGTCGGGGGGCCCTGGCACGCCGCGTAGTACCGCGCCTTTGATCACGAGCCCACCCAACACCTCACCACCGAGCACCTCACTGCCAACCGCGGTCTCCTCCCGCCACCCCGTACCATCCCCGCCAAGCGTGGGCGCAGGCTCGGGCGCCCTTCCGGGTCAGGGTGAGGCACGCACAAGGGCCGCTCACAGCCAGCGGCCACCGGCCGCCGCCACCACCGTGCCGGCGCTGGTGATCGTGGCCACGGTCACTTACACCGTCCAAAAGGGGGACACTTTGGCCAAGATCGGGCAATGGTTTGCCAGCAACGGCGAGGGGGCGCAATTTCGGGACTCCGAGCCATCGATCAGGGACCAACTGCGACGCCTCGTACCGGGAACTTTGATCTCGATCTCAAACGGTAAGGCGAGCGTACAGCTCCCCTGGCCCGGCGCCGTTCTGAAACCGGTCCACCCGCTGCCGCCACCGGACCAGGCCGTCGAGCATGCCCCCTGAGCAGGGAGCGCCTCAGCCGGTGGGGCCCACCGGGGTGCCTTCCCACCAGCTCTACATCGAGCTCGGAGGCGAGACCGAAGCGTTCGACGTCAGTGGACGGGCATGGCATGGCCCCTCCGGCCGCGACATCATTTTGTCCGAGCCGCCGCATCGAGACGGCCCGCCGCCCTTTGACGTGGCCACAGCCCCGTCTCCACGTGCCCTCCTCATCGAGCGCCTGAACGCGCCCGTACAGGTCGCCTTCACCCTGTCAGTGCTGCTCAGCCTGCCCTTCATCGTTTATGTGCTGGTGTTCTTCGCCGGCTTTGACCTCACCAAGGTGACGTACCCCCTCATTGCCGCAGCCTTGGCGATGACAGTGGCGGCCTTGCTGGTGGAAGGCATTTCCGCCACCCGGAGAGTGGCGCCGCCGGGCGCACCGCCGGGCGCCTACCCGCCGGCCACGGCGGTCATAGCCGCGGACTTATCGAGCGACGCGGCCAGCATCGTCGAGACGGTGTCGGGCATGCTGGGCCAGGGGTACCCCGGGGAGTTCGAGGTCATCCTGGCCTACAGCTCCTCAGAGTGCCTGCCAGTCGAAGAAACGTTGGCCGACATGGCGGCACGCGATCCCCGCCTGGTAACCCTGAACCTCGGCGCCGGAAGTTCCATCGGCGACCACTTGGCCGCAGCCCTCGAGCGCGCCCGGGGGGAGATGATCGGCGTGTTCGACGCAGACGACAGGCCCGAGCCGGGCAGTTTCGCCCGGGCGTGGAGGTGGCTGTCCCGGGGCCAGGACGTCGTACAGGGCCACCGCGTGGTGCGCAACGGGAGCACGTCCTGGGTGGCTCGCCTGGTGGCGGTCGACTTTGAGCGCATCTATGCCGTGGGCCAAGCCGGGCGGGCACGCTTGCACGGCCTGGGCTGGTCCAGCCGCCCGAACACCTATTGGCGCCGCGATGTCTTGGCAAAGGCCCGGGCGCAGCAGGAGAACCTGGCGACCGACATCGCTTATACCGGGCGCGGCGGTGGGCCTGACTTGAGTGTCTCGACCGACCGGGGACTGCTCTCGAGCGTCCTCGCCCCTACGACCATGGGTGCTCTCTGGCAGCAGCGGATGCAGTGGGCGAGAGGCCGGGCGGAGCCCGCTCAACAGCACCTTCGTCCCGTCGTCGGGCTGCCCGGCGCCCGCACGAGGCTCCGTGCGAAGGTCGTCAAGGGCTGCGCGCAGGTGGCACCATGGGTGACCGTCCAGGTCTTCCCCCTCCTGGCATTTGTGGCCTGGCGCGACCGGGGCTGGGGGCACATCGGCTCGTTGGTCCCGCTGTTGACGCTACTGGGTGCCCTTGTGGTCAGCGTCGGAGTGGTGCAACCGGTTTTGGCTTACCGGTTGGGGGACGACCGGATCCGGCACCACCGTTCCTGGTTCGTCTTGTACGCCGTCCACTCCATGTTGTGGTTTGGGGAACTGAAGCACGTGGTCACCTGGGTGGCCCAACTTGGCCTGGGAAAGCCCGCCGAGCGCCATTAGAGTTGCTGATCGACCTCAGCTGACATCGCCTGCGGGTCCATCTACCCCAACCGAAGGGGGCCCCGTCGCCATGAAAGTCCTTCGCACCACGGCCGCCTCTCCGTCCGGCTCCGCCTCGGCCTCTTCTTCTCCCCAGAGGCGCCCGCTCTTGGCTCTCGGCTGGGGGCCCCTTTTCGCCCTCGTCGCGCTCGCCGCTCTTCTCGGCCTCCAGAGCGCTCCCGCCTCAGCTCAAGGCGGGGCGGCGGCCGGCGGCGGTTGGGTCCGGTTCGGTTACTTTGCGGCCGGTGGGCCGGTTCGTGTCCTCCTCGACGGCAAGTTGCTAGCGACGGGCGTCGCCTTCGAGGACGTGACGACGTACCAGCCCGTCGCCTCGGGGCCTCACACCATAGCGGTGGCCGAAATTGCCGCTCCGCACGCGACGGTGAGCGCGCTCGTGGTGGTGACCTCGGGTGCTGCGCTGACCGTGGGCGCGGTACCAGGAAGCCACGGCCCCCGGCTGGGGTCCTTCGTGGACGACCTCGCCGTCGGCCCGGCGGGTGACGAAAGAGTGCGGATAATCAACGCCGCTCCCTCGGCGGCGAGCCTACAGGCGTTCCTACAGCGCACCGGTCCGGTGCCGGGGGCCTCCAGCGCGGCGCCCCCCAGCGGCCCGACACATCTGGCCACACCGGTCGTACCGTTTGACGCGGCCTCCGCCTACGCCGATGTCCCCTCCGCCACCTACACGGTAACCGTGCGCGGCCCGAAAGGCCAAACCCTCGTCATTGGCAAGAACTGGCCTGCAGTGGCCGGTTCGGTGGCATCGATCGTGGTCGTGCAGTCGCAGGGAAGGGTGACCCTAGACGTGCTGCGCGACGCCACCGGCGCGTCGAGGACGCCTGTGGGCGGCATGCAGACCGGTTACGGGGGTGCAGCCGCTCTCCTGACGGGAGCACCCCGGCCTGTCTCGGCGTCCATTATCGGGCTCGGGCTCGCCGTCTCGGCCGCTCTGGCCGGGATTTTCGGCCTGGCTTGGCGGGCTCGTCGGCGCGTTCTTCGCCGGCGTCATTCGTCGCGGCGGCCGGTCTTGGCCACCGTTGTGGCCGGCTCGGCGCTCGTTTCGATCCCGATCGCGCCGGTCGCGATCGCGCTAGAGGCCGGCTCGCCAGCGCTTACGGCGCCAAGGGCTGCGGCCGTCGGGCCAACACGAATGGGGCCGGCCCGGACGGGGCCAGTCAGCCCCACTTCGAGCGGCGCGGCGACGCCGGTTGCCGGGCCCACCGGTAGGGCGGAGAGCCCGGAGGCCCGGGCCATTTGGAGCGGAGCGGCGAGCGAGCCCACGAGCCGGGAAAAGCCGGCCCTGCCGGCGAGGGCGCCCAAAGTCGCCGCCCCGGCCCTGTCACCTCAGCGTCTCGTCGGCCACGCGACCACTATCGACTTCGCCGGCTCGGCGGGCACCGCCAAGGCCATGGCCCCGTCCTGGCTGGCGATCCCGGCCATCGGCCTGCGGACTTCATTGGTCCGGCTCGGCCTGGCCGCCGACGGGGCCGTCGAGGTCCCCAGCTCGACCACGGTCGCCGGTTGGTACAGCGGCGGCCCCGCGCCAGGCCAGCCCGGGCCGGCCGTGATCGTGGGCCACGTGGACTCCTACGTGGGGCCGGCGGTGTTCTTCGGCTTGCACGAGCTAAATAAGGGCGCCTTGGTAGAGGTCAAAGAAGGCAGCTCCGTTGTCGCCTTCGCGGTGCAAACAGTCGGCACCTATAGAAGAACGAACTTCCCGACCGCCGCCGTGTTCGGGCCGACAACAGTCCCCGCCCTCCGCCTGGTGACCTGCGGGGGCCCCTTTGATTACGCCACCGGCCACTACGAAGACAACGTAGTCGTGTTCGCCACGGAACTAGGGCCCCAGGCGAACCAGGCTTAGCCGGTACGAGGTGGTGTCGGTAGCAGATGTTGCCGTTCGGTTCGATGAGGGCCTCAGTGCAACTGGCGGCGCCTTCGGCGCTTTGGCACGCCAGGTGGCCGTCGGATCGTCACTAAACCTTGGGGTCGTGAAGGTCCAACTGACCGGTCCGGCGCGGAACCGGCCGGGCCCCGCACTTGCGCTCCACGACCTGCTCGAAGGGCGACGCGCCGGCGGCGACGGGGCCGGCGGTCCCGGTGAGCAGGCGACGTCCTGGGGAGGCTCACCGGCTGACCGGCCCGGCCGAGGGCCCGCCACGACCGGTGGAGGGGCCAAGGAGCCAGCGAACGAGCAAAGAGCAATCTGCTTGACATAGATAGCAGTCTGAGAGCTATACTAAGCAGTACTAGACATTGAAACAGGCGGCGCCTCCCGCCCATAACCCCAGGAGTTGGAAAATGCCCGAACCCACCACCCCCCGCTCATCCGCCGGCTCGGCCAGGCCCAGGGCCAATGGCAGCAAGGCGGCCGAGTTTTCTGAGGCCATCCGTGACGAGGTCATCGCCTCGGTCAAGCAGGCCCAGCAGTTCACCCTTGACGCCGTAACGACGTGGGCCGATGTCTTCAGCAAGGCCGTACCGGAGCTCCCGGTGCTCCCCTTCGTCCCGGCGCGCGGCGAAGTTGACGAAGGCCTCGGTACCGTCTTCGGGATGGCCGAGGAGCTGTTGGCTTCGCAACGCAAGTTCGCCGCCGACCTCGTCAACGTGCTCGTCCCCGCCAGCTGAGCACCTCCAGCGCTGGTGAAGTCCGAGACGGTCCTCTAACCTGTAAGTTCGTGCCGACGTCGGCTGACCTGTCAGATGCGTTCGGCCTGGGCCCGTACCTCCGGGCCCAGCGGCGCCTGGCGAAATTGTCGCTTCGCCAGATGGCCGACCTTGCCGGTGTGTCAAACCCGTACCTCAGCCAGATCGAGCGGGGGCTCCACGAGCCGTCCGTCCGGATCCTCCGGTCGATCGCTGAGGCCTTGAACCTCTCGGCCGAGACGGTCCTGGAGCAGGCTGGGCTCCTGACCCGCGAAGACGTCGACACGACCAGTACCGAGACGGCTATCAGGCACGACCCTGACCTCACCGAGGACCAGAAACTCGCCCTCCTGTCGGTGTACAGCAGCTACCGTTCGAGCGGTGCTGGCAGGGCTGGGAGAGATGGTGCCTCGGCGGGCAGAGCCCCGAGACCTCGCAAAGGAACCTCTTCCGAAGCTCAGCCGCGTACGTAGGTGCCGGGAGCTTCCTCGCCGGCCGGGTAGGCGGCGTTGCCCATTGGGGGCGTCGTGCGCAGCGCACCGGAGCGCGGCCGTAGCCAGGCGACCCAGTCCTCCCACCACGTGCCGGCAACTTCTTGTGCCCCAGCCCGCCACTGGTCGGGGTCAGCAGGGAGTTCCTCATTGGTCCACATCTTTGATTGCGGACGTGGCGGGTTGATAATCCCCGCAATATGACCGCCCGAACTCAGCACAAAGCGACGCTTTCCCTGGAACAGCCGCGTCGTCCGATAGTTTGACCGCCACGGGACAATATGGTCGGTGACTCCGGCCACCAGATAAGCGTCATTGGTTATTTTTGACACCATAAGCCGCGTACCAGCCACATCGAGTTCGTCGAGGGCGAGGGCATTTTCAATCCAGCACTTGCGAAGATAGTACGCCTGCATCTTCGCCGGCATACGCGTGCTGTCATTGTTCCACGCCAGGACATCGAACGCGGGCGGGTCTTCACCCATCAACCAGTTCGATGCCACGTACCTGAAGATGAGGTCATTGGCCCGAAGCGCGTCAAACGTGTGGGCCATGGCAGCGCCGTCGAGATAACCACGCCTCTGCATTCGTTGGACCAGGCCCTCGACCACCCTTTGGTCCGTGAAAACGTCGTGGAGCGTGCCCGCGTCACCAAAATCAACCAGTGCGTTGAGGTAAGTCGAGCTATTTATGAGGTCTTCGCCCTTGGCGTCAAGATAGGCTACAAGCGCGGCGTTGAGCGTCCCGCCGAGGCAGACCGACAGCGTGTTGACCTTGGCTGAACCCGTGATCGACCGCACCACGTCGATGGCCACACGTGGCCCCTTGAACATATAGTCGTCAAAGGAGAAGTCGCGCATCGAGCTGTCAGGGTTGCGGTAGCTGATGGCAAAGACCGTGAAGTTATGCCGGAGAGCCCATTCGACAAGGCTCTTCTCCGGCGCAAGGTCCATGATGTAATACTTGTTGATCCAAGGTGGGCAGAAGAGCAACGGGACGGCGTGGGCCCTGGGCGTCAACGGTTGGTACTGGATCAGCTCGATCAGGTCATTCCGAAAGACAACGCGTCCCTTGCTCACTGCCATGTTTTTTCCGACCTTGAAAAGCTCTCTTTTGACCTGAGAGGGCCACCCCCCATTGGTGAGACAATCATGCACCACATTTCGCGCCCCGAGCGCCAGGCTCTGTCCTCCGGTGTCGAAGGCGCGCTTGATAGCCTTCGGGTTGGCGAAGAAGTAGTTCGTCGGAGCGGCGGCATCGAGAAGGAGCTTGGTTGCGAATTTCGCCTTCGCAGCATCCGGTTCGGGCAAGT
Source organism: Acidimicrobiales bacterium (assembly GCA_049522375.1). GTDB lineage: Bacteria > Actinomycetota > Acidimicrobiia > Acidimicrobiales > Palsa-688 > Fen-671. Next base: position 7,172 of record JBEKNX010000238.1, read on the forward strand.
CGGCGTTCTCGACAAGTTCGGTCGCCAAGCGGTTACCGAGCAAATA
>JBEKNX010000239.1:0-9246 GCA_049522375.1 Acidimicrobiales bacterium
TGGCCCTTTAGCTGGGCGGCGGTGGAGATCGACTTGACGGACATGATGGCGTCGGCCCCGTTGGAGTCGTCCTCGAGCATCAAGGGGACGGCGGGGAGCCCCAGGTTGGCGAACTGGATGGTCCGGCCGGTGTCGATGTTGGAGACGTCCGTCTTGCCCGCCACGAGAGCGGCGTTGCGGTCGGCGTCTTCCTCGAAGTTGACTATGTTGACCTTGAGGCCGTACTTCGTGAAGTAGCCCTCTTGCTGAGCGATGTACCAGGGCGCATAGCCGATCCAGGGCTCGGTGCCCATTGAAACGGAAGTAAGGGACGAAGCGCTGGCTCCGGGCGTGGCCAGGAGCCCAACAGTGGCTGTTGCCGTGAGTGCTGTTGCCAGCGTCGAGGCTGCCAGTCTGCGCAGCTTGTTCCTCGGGGTCATTGATGCTCCTATCTACCAGGGGGGTTCTGTGCACATATGTGTACAGAGTGCCTAGTTCTGCAAGGATGCATCTTCTACCGGCCGCTGACCGATGTCAAGGCGCGCGCCGAGCACTTAATAAGCCCGTAACCCTGGGGACCAACCATTTGCCCGGGGCGCGAGGTCCAGGCAGGCCGGGGACCAGGGTGGCCTAGTGTTGTAGCGGTGACCGGGCGCCCCCGACGTGAGCATCATGACGAGGGGGCGGGGACCCTGGCGAGCGGGCGGGGGAAGCGGCGGGCGAGCACGCTCGTTGTCGCCGTGGCCACCATGTGGGCAGCCACGGCGCTGGTGCAAACGACGCCGCCGGTCCGCTTCGTCGACGGTGCGCTGGCAGGGACCCCGGCCCTGAAGGCCACTTTCGTGGACGACGACAAGTGGGGGACCGGCTACGTCGCCGAGTACCAGATCACCAACGTCGGCACGCAAGCCGTGCCCGGGTGGCAGCTGAGCTTCTCATTGCCTGTAGGCAGCGAGTTGGTCAGCTCCTGGAACGGGGTGGCGTCCGTCTCTGGTGACAAGGTATCGGTGACGAACGCTTCGTGGGACGGGACGTTGAGCCCGGGAGCCGTGGCCGACTTCGGGTTCCAGGTCGACTACTCGCAAGGCTCGGGGCGGCCGCTGCATTGCGCAGTGGACGGCGGCCCTTGCGCGGGGCCGCGACCGGCTCCTAAGAAGGCTGTCCCGACCAGCGTCCCGGCCCCGGCTCAGGGCGAGCCGCCCGTAACGACGACCCCGCCGCCGGGCTGGCCAGGCTCGGGCAGTTTTGCCCCGTACGTGGACATGACCCTGCAACCACAGGACCTGGTCGCCATCTCCTCAGCCAGTGGGACGAGAACTTTCACCCTTGCGTTCCTGGTCTCCGGCGGGGACTGTTCCCCGGCGTGGGGAGGCGTCACGCCTGTCGGCTCGCCCTCCGACTACATCAAAAAAGCTATCGCCGCGTTCCGCCGGGCCGGTGGTGACGTGATCATTTCGTTCGGTGGTGAAGCGGGCACTGAGCTGGCCGAGTCCTGTTCATCTGTGACGTCCCTGGAGGCGGCGTACCAAAAGGTGGTCGACACCTACCGCGTCTACGACCTCGATTTCGACATCGAAGGCGCCGCCGTTAGCGACGCCGCGTCGATCGGTATGCGCTCTGCCGCCTTGGCTCTCCTGCAGCGGGACGAAGCCTCGCTCGGCCATCAGGTGGAGGTGTCCCTGACGTTACCCGTACTGCCCAGCGGGTTCCCCGGCCCGGAGATGGCGGTGGTGAGGTCGGCAGTGGCGGCCGGTGTACGTGTGTCCGTCTTCAACGCCATGACGATGGATTACGGCGGCGCCGTGACTGGCCCGGTCCAAATGGGCACCTACGCCATCGACGCCGCCCGGGCAGTGCGCCAGCAGTTGGCGTCCATTTTCCCCGGCTATAGCGGCGCTCAGTTGTGGGCGATGGTGGGGGTAACGCCGATGATCGGGCAAAACGATGTGACCGACGAAGTGTTCACCGTCTCGGACGCCGTCCAAGTGGCCGAGTTCGCCGCGCAAGAAGGCATTGGCCGGCTCTCGATGTGGTCGGTCACGAGGGACCAGCAATGCGTACAAGGCGTAATTGACTACGACAGCAACATCTGCAGCGGTGTGCTCCAGAGCGGCTGGGCTTTTTCGCATGTCCTCCAGACGGGGTGAGGCGAGCCCTGGCTACGGTCGCCGGTGCTAATCGTTCGCCGGTGCTAATCGTTCGCCGGTGGGTCCGCGGCTTCCTCGCCCGGTGACGATCCCTCGTTGTACCACTTCGCCTCGTAGGGCAGCCCCTGGTAGAGCACCCGCTCGCCCGCCTCGTAAGGCGTCAGCGGAGACCAGGCCGGGTAGGTGCCGGCCGGCAGGACCGGCAGTTTAGGGGCCCGGTCGGTGGGCAGCACGGGCCCGAGAAGTTCCCAGGGGCTTTCCGATGAGGACGGCCAGGTCTGCGCTGGGTCCTCACCGGCGTTGTACCACTTGGCCTCGTAGATATACCCGTTACGTACGACCTTGTAGCCGTCCTGGTACTCCGCTGTCGGGGACCACAAGGGATAGAGCGCGTTCGCCGGATTTGTATCAGGCGCCGGCACTATTATCCCGGCCGGCCCGACGGTCGCGGTGGCGACGCCGCTCAGATTGGAGAACGTGTTCGAGAAGGCCAGCGACTGCCCTGACGTCCCGCTGCACGTGTCGGAAAGGACGCCGCTCTCACCGAAGGCCTGGCCGCACTGGCTGTCACGGTTCAATGACCACATCGATATGCGGGCGATGCCGTCGTCACTGACGAAGCGGACCAAGCCCTGGGCGTCGGCCACGGTGAAGACCTCACCGGGGACGTCGTTCTGCCCGATCATCACGGTGATGCCCATGCGTTGCCAAACCTGACGTGCGGAAAGCTCGACCCCGTAGCGCGCCAGTTGCGCCTGCAACTGCTTGTGGGTGGCGCCAGCCGCTCGCTCGACCAGGTCCAGCATCGTTTGCCCGCCGGAAGGCGCTGAGGTGAAGTCCATGGCCATGATGTTTATACCGGCCACGCCAACTCGTTCCCTGAGCATGTCACCGATGACCGAGATCGCGTCCGGCTGGAGACCGTCCGGCTCCGCGGGCAGGGTAAGCCAAACACGCAAGGGCTGGTGGTGCCGGGCGGCAGAAGCCTGGACGGCGGCTATGGCGACGGCCCGCCGCTCGGCCGCGCCGGGGTCCGACAGCGCCGCTCCCTCCACATCGAAATCGATCGTCCTTAGTTTGTAGTAGGAGATCACGGACTGGTAGGCCCGCTCCAGCGCGGGCACGCTCGTGCAGGCCACGGCCAGGTCCGTGTTGTCTCGGCCGCCGAACGAGACGATGGCGCCGACGCCCTCCTGGCCGAGCTCGGCCACCCGCGAACCGAGGGCCAAAACCTGGTCAGCCTGGCTGAGCCCGTAGGCCCCGCCCCAACTAGGTGTGCATCCCGCACCTGGTTGGGACACAACGAAACCGAGGACGACCTGGCGGGCCGGGTCGAGCGACCGGTCCTGGAAGGAGTACGAAGGCGTGAGCGTGGCGTCGACGTAGGGGGCGAACCAGCTGACGGTCTTGGAAGCATAAGCCGCCGCTACTGCTGAGGGCACCTCCTCCGCTCCTGCGTAGACAACAGCCGCTATCACGGCCGCGGCCGCGGCTGTACGCACCAGTGACAGCCTCCGCCGCCTCCCGTCGGTTTCCGCACCGGCGGCCGGCACCGGCGCCGCCGGGCTACGACCGGAGTTGGCCAGGACAGCGACGGCGGCGGGCGCCGCATGGCCCTCCGCCGCGGGAAGGCCGATGGGCTTCGGGCGGCCGAATAGGTAGCCCTGGCCGAGAGAGACCCCGAACTGGCGCAAAAGCTGCCGTTGCTCTTCGGTTTCTACTCCCGTCGCCACCACCGAACATCCACATTGGTTGGCCTCTTTTACCAGGTTGGCCAACTGCGCCTGGCGAGCACCGTCCTCGGCCAGACTGGCGATGGCGTCGCGGTCCAACTTCAGATAGGCGGGCCGGAGCTCGAAGAGCAGTGTGAGCGTCTTGTGCCCGAAGCCGGCGTGCTCAACGGTGATCAGGGCCGTGGGGGGCAGGAGGCTGCGCAGCTCTCGCATTTCGGGTAGCACATCGCTTGTCGCCGGCTCGGTGAACTCCACCAGCAGGGGACGGGTGAAGCCTGACAACAGGACCCTGAGCTGGGCGTCGCTGTGCAGGAGGCGGGGCGACGCCTTGATCGCCAACCATTCGGTCGGCGGCAGGCTGGCCGCCGCCTGGAGGGCGGCCCGGACCATCTTGCCCTCCAGGGTCACCCCCTCGCCCGCCGCGACCGCTTCGGCCAGCCACCGCTCGGTACTTATCCCGTCGTCGAAACGGGTGAGGGCTTCGTGGCCCACTTCCTCGCCGGACGCCAGGTCCACTACCGGTTGGAAAAGGGTCCGGAACCCACCCGGCCCGGGGAACCGTCGCGAGACCCCCACGGCAAGCTCGCCTCCCCCGCTGCCGGGCAGCAGGCCGGGCGCGTCGGCCGGCGTCCCCAGGTCCAGCACCGACCGCCAGTCGGTCAGTACCGACGGCAATGGCCGGGGGCGCCGGAACCAGAGCTGGCGGGGCTGAGGCCGGGCCGGCCTGTAGAGGAACGATTTCAGGTGGGTAAATGCATCGACGACGGAGTGGCCCAAACCGATGAACGCGACTACCGCATAGGACACCAGCAACAAGTTCAACCCCGCGAAGACCATGTTCTCCCAGGCGTGGTGCCGGTAGGACACGACCGCGGTAAAGGCGGCCAGGGCCACCAACAAGTACGGGGCGACCACAAAGAGCAGCGGCGTAACGGTCCGGTTGCGGACCTTCGGTGTGCGTGCGAACACGGGCTTAGAAGCGGTGATGGCCTGAACCAGGGTGGCCGTCGCCCCGGCCAGGTTTATCGGCACCAGCACGAGGTTGAAGCCGTACACCCGGGCGATGTCCAGGATCTTGTAACCGCAGTAACGAAGATCCGAAGCCATGGCCCAGAAATAGGGCAGCGCCACGAGGCCCAGCAGAGGAGTGATGAGCGTGGCATTGAAGGGGAACGCCAGCAGGATGAGCAAACTGATGGAACTCCATGTGATCGACGCCATGTAGTTCCAGCGCAGGAACTTCTCGGCGAAGCGCATCCGCTCGCCACGGCGCCGGCAGGCTTTGGCCCGGGCCCACAGTTTGGGCACGATCAGCATCCCGCCTGTCGCCCAGCGTTGACGTTGTATGCACAGCGAACCGAAGTCGGGAGGAGTGGCGCTGTAGCTGAGACGCTCGGGGACGTTGAACAACCCCCAGCCTTCGATCCCCATGTCAATTGTCGAATCGGTGTCCTCGATGGGTGTCCGGTCCTTGATGTAGGTCCGGATTTCCCAGTCACCGAGGTAGGAGCGCTTGGCGATGTCGTCCAGCGCACGCTTGCGGATAACGGCATTGGCACCCACCCAGAACGTGGCGTCGTAATACGTCAGGCCCTGGTGGACGAGGTGCTGAAGGTCCGTCGTGGCGCCGGCGACGCGCTCCAACCTGGTTGCGGAACCAGGAAAGGCGCTATAGGGGGTCTGGGCGATAGCGTCATGGCGGTGCTCCTGCTGCTCCAAGATGTGCACCAGGCGTAAGCAGTACTCCGGCAGCAGGACGCTGTCGGCGTCCACGGTCAGTACGTAGTCGGGCTCTGGGACATGAAGCGACGCCTCCGCCTCGTCGGCAGTGACGAGCGCCGGGCCGGCAACAGTCTGTACTTCCCGGTAATGCCCGCCCATGAGCCCGATGTAGCTGTTGAGGTTCATGGCCTTGTTGGCTTCGTGGGACAGCGACACGTAGCGCTTGCGCTCGAAGCTCGAGAGCTCGGCCTGGAAGGTCCTGGCCAGGCGCAGGTAGAGCTGGCGAGCGCGTTCCCGGGCCAAGGACGAACCCTCTTCGACAGCCAGGCGCAAGGCCCCCGCCACCGTGGCCAGGTCACGGGCCAACCGCCGTACCACGTGGTTGGCCAGGAACGCATCCGAGTGGTCGACCAGGTCCTGGCCCGAAGCCAGGTTCTCCAGCCATGCGGAGGCGGCGTCGTACTCCGAGGCCAACCGGGCTGTGGCTGCCGGCCCCAGGGGCGCTTCACCTTCGTTGCCGGCGTCGAAGCTCTCCAACGCTTCGCGGAAGCGGTTGGCCGGCCAGGAGAGAAGCTCCTCTATCTCGCCTGGTAGCGCTCTCGCCGCGTCGAGTAGTTCCCGGGAACGTCGGTCGCGGGGCACGATCGGGTCGTCGATGAGAAGCACGACGCGCAGGTCGGCGTACTCCTGAAGGGCGACGGAGAGCAGCGTATTGCGCACGACGCGCGCGTCCTCCCGGTAGGAGGGGACGAGCGCCGTCAGACGAGGGGACGCATTGGAGAAGAACTCGTCGACCACCGCTCGCGTCGCCCGGTGATGGCTCTTGGCGCGGTAGAAAAACCCGAGACGGGACAACAGGTAGGCCAGGCTGGACGTTGAAAGCAGCGTCACGACGAGCAGGTAGACGACCGCCTCGGCGCGCGCCACAGGTCGTCCCTGTAGCGGGTTGAACAGGTCCTGGAACATCCAGGTGACGAAATAGGCCGCCCACGCCAGGACGGTGAATACTATGAAGAGGCGGGCCAAACCGATACGGCGGTCGCTGATGGGCGGGGAAACCACGGGCAGCGGTTGTGTGCGCCGGTCGTGCCCCCACTGGGGGCGTCGGCCCCGCCGTCCGCCCTCCCCGCGGCCGGGTGGGGACGGCACCGGGTGAGCAGCCCCGTTTGCCTGCCCTTTACCTGCTCGTAAGCCACGACCATACACAGAGTGGCGCGTCTGGTCTGCTTCACCTTTTATAACTTGGCTCATGCCTGGCGGGCCCTTTCCAGCGCCGTGCACCAGACCTTACGGTGACTTGCCCGCAAATGCGGACAGGGGGCCATACCCGCCCACTTTTAGTGGCGAAATCGCGACTTCGCGTGCCAACTGCACGTCGTCGGCACACCGAGCTGCGCAAAAGCACGGCATCACCCCGACGCACCTCCACCCCCAGGGATGCGGCAATGTCCTCCAGGTCGCTCGGGTCAAGTGCAGCGGGGGGTTCGACCCAGTCCACCCCAGAGTCCCCAACTCGTCGTCGTCTCCCCAGCGGCCCCAGTTTTTCAGCTTCTCGAAGAGGCGGTCGAACTCCTCATAGGTCACGCGGTAACTTTCGCTCGTCACGGCTTCTCCTTCGGCCTTCCCGGCGCCACCTTGGCTTCCCGTGGGCCCGGGGCCCGGGGCAGCTTGCGGCGAGCGTGTTCATCGAAGCTCGGCAGGTTTGCCGCATATTGGTTCGCGAACAGAGGCGAGGAGATGATGTAGTCCGCCGTGGCCCGGTTGCAGGCGACGGCAATATTCCACACGGCGGCAATGCGCAGGAGCGCCTTCACGTCGGGGTCGTGCGGTTGCGGTTCCAGCGGGTCCCAGAAGAAGATCAGCACGTCGACGCCACCTTCGGCGATCCGCGCCCCGAGCTGCTGGTCGCCGCCCAGGGGCCCGCTCAGGAGCAGGGTGCTCTTGAGCCCCGTGCGCTCCTCGATCAGCTTCCCGGTCGTACCCGTGGCGATAAGGTCGTGCACCTCGAGGGTGCCGCGGTTGTACTGCACCCAGTCCAGCAGGTCGGGCTTCTTGTGGTCGTGGGCCACGAGGGCGACACGACGCCGCTGGGCAGGCTCGGGGGCCGAAGAGGAAGGGGCTGCCACAGTCCCAATTATGGAGCACGTGACGCCACGTGGCGAGGTCCGGGTGCACCTCGTCTGCAGTTCACCAGTCCGAGACCGAGCCGTCCTCTCGGTGCAGGATTTTCAACCCGCCAGGGCGGAACGGGAGTTCCTCAACGGCTTCCTCGTCCAGCTCGACCCCAAGGCCCGGCGAGCCGCCGGAGTACAGGTTGCCCCCTTCGAGGCGCATATCGGTGCGCACCACATCAGCGAGCACACCCGGTCGCCAGGTGAGCTCCTGGACGGCGAAGAGGGGCGTCGAAAGGTCGAAATGCAGGCACGCGGCGGTCGACACCGGCCCCAGCGGGTTGTGCGGCACCTGCTCGATGTAGTGAGTTTCACACCAACCGGCCAGCTTCCGGCTCTCGGTTAGCCCCCCGCATATGCACAGGTCGACGCGGCAGTAGTCGATCAGGTCGCGCTCGATCAGCTCGCGCCAGTCCCATTTGCTCGCCAGCTGCTCCCCCGTGGCTATCGGGACAGGTACCTGTGAGCGAAGGTAGGCGAACTCAGCCGCATTCTCCGCCCGGACCGGGTCCTCGACGAAGAACGGCCTCATCGGGGCCAGCTGGCGGGCCAGCTGCACGGCGTAGGCAGGCGTGGTCCGTTGATGGAAGTCCACGCAGATCTCGATGTCGGGCCCGAGCGCGTCGCGTAGCGAGCCGAAGGCGTCGACCGTCCAACGGAGCGCGTCGGCTTGCTCCAGGACGTCAGCGCTCATCAGCCCGCGGGTCTCGCCGGCCCCGAACCGGACGAAGCGCCACCCCTCGGCCACCTGCTGCTTTGCATACTCGACCATCTGGGCTATCCCGGCGTGGAGAGCGCCCTCGGCGTTGCCCTGAACATGGCAGTAGCAGCGGACGTAGTCTCGTGTCCGCCCTCCGAGCAGGTCGTACACAGGGGCCCCGAGGGCCTTGCCCCGCAGGTCCCAAAGCGCCAGGTCGATGGCCGCGACCGCCGCCGAATGGATGTGGCCGCCGCGGAAGAACTGACCGCGCCAAAGCGTCTGCCAGATGTGCTCGATCCGCGACGGGTCCATCCCTACGAGGATGGGGCGGTAGGTGTCGACCAAGGCCTGGACAGCCAGCTCTTTCCAGGTGACACCCGCCTCCCCGAGCCCGGTCAGGCCCTCGTCGGTGTAGATTTTGACGAAGGTATAGTTGCGCTCGGGACGTTTCTCGTCATGGACGAGGAACGTCTTGACGTCGGTGATCTTCATCGTGGGGCGCCGTCCCTTCCCTATTGCGACCGGTGCTGATGCTACCCAAGGTGACCCGATGAGCACGCTGACCCCAACGAGGCCAAATGAGCCGACCGCCCGGCTAGGCGAACGATGAGCGCTGGACGTAGCCCTGTCGCCGTAGTGACCGGAGCGGCCCGAGGGCTGGGGCGGGTCATTGCCATGACGCTGGCCAAGGAAGGGTACGACGTCGCATTGGTGGACGTGGCTGACCTCGGGGCCGTCGCCGCCGAGGTCGCACAGGGCGGGGGCGCGGCTTGGCCGTGGAGGGCCGACGTGGC
>JBEKNX010000240.1:0-7135 GCA_049522375.1 Acidimicrobiales bacterium
CGAGGAGCAGCTGAGGTGACGGCCGGGTACGGAGAAAATCCCGTGCAGCTGACTGATCAGTCGGAGGGCGGGTCATAAGGTAGGGCGAACAGACCATTGGCACCGGCGAAGAATCGGGCAGCGACCATTAGGCGAAAAGGGGCCGGAGTTTTGTGAGCCTTTGGTGGGGAAGCGAGAGGTACCCGGTAGGTCGAAAAGACAACGCTCGGGGTTGGAGGGACAAAGAGGATGGCACGGGCCCGCGCGCGCTCGACGGGAACGAAGACACAAGTCGTAGGATGCGCCCGGAGGGGGCGGGCTGCATGCGAGTTAGCTTGGGCGGGGGGAGGTGGACGGAGGGAGCGTAGGGGGTATGCTTATGTGGGACATGCTTCGATGGTGTGGGGGTTCTGGGCAAAAGATGGGGGTAGTTGCCGCGAGGGACGGTAAATCGCGCTGGCGGCAAGAGTAGTAGGTTCACTGGCGGGGCGCGTGGGCGTGATGTCGGGGGGGCAACGAATGGCGTCCACAAAGTCCAATGAGGCTCTCCATGTCTTTGTGACTAAGCGCACACAGTGCCCCGAGGCAGCTGATGGCTAGCGTTCGGGGGTCCCGGGCGAGTAGCAGTCTGCGGAAAATGGAGAATGCGTGCGGCCATTGGCCCGCAAGGAGCGCGAGCCTGCCACGGGCAATGAGAACCTCGGAAGCTTGGCGCGCTGGATCACGCGCGGTTGTAGACGCGAGAGAGGCGAATGCAGGCTGAGTGAGGAGTGGTTGAGCCTCACGGAGGATGACCTTGAGGTAGCGGCCGCGGTCGAGCGGCTCATCCAACAACTGTTGGCCCGTTATCTGGGCGGCGTGGCGCCTCCAATAGCCGAGTAGATGGCGCGAGCGGGCAAATCGCCCGACGGTAGCAAGCCGGAGCCATGTGGGGTGGTCGACGTAAGGGATGCCGGTCGGTTGGAAGAACCCACCGACGCGTTGTAGGGCCGATCGTCGGAGGACGACTGTTGCGGAGACGATAAAGTTGAGCGCGAAGAGCGGCGGCAAGATGGACCCGATGGGGTCGTTATTTCCTTGCCTCCCACGGGGCGAGTGAGTATGCCGGCTGTACTGACATCCATGACTATCGATAAGGCCGGCATCTCCATAGGAAAGAACGACACCAGGGTCATCGAACAGAGGGAGCTGCCGCTCTAGCTTGTCCTCGGGCCATTTGTCATCGCCCTCAAGAATCGCTATAAGAGGGCTGGTGGCGCGGGCGAGGGCGGTCGCATATGACGAGCCCAAACCGGGGGGTCCTGCGTGGGGACGGCGAATCACGGTGGTGCGGCTATCGGCGAATGAGGCGGCAATGTCAGGAGTACTGTCGTCGGAGCCGTCGTCAATGACAATTAGCTCCCAGTCTGGAATTGTTTGCCTAAGGACGCTTTGAATGCAGTCGGCAATGTATTGCTCATGCCTGTAGGTCGGGGTGAGGATGCTTACGAGGGGCATTGGCGGGGTTGATGGTCGATGAGGGTATCTGTATGGAAGCCAGGCTGGTGTGAGCGGGGTTTTCCATGTCCTGTGGCCATACTATGCGTTTGAGAGTCGCGCTGTGGGGGTGTCGGCCATAGCTTGGCGGTAGACGGCCTCGATTCGTGGAACCACGGAACTCGCCCGGAAGGCCTGTGCACGATGTCGGGCGGCGACGCCCATCTGAGAGCGCAACTGGGGGTTGTCCAGTAGGCGAGAGATGGCGTGAGCGAGAGCAAGCGGGTCGTTGGGGGGTACGAGTAGTCCGGTTTCTTGATCCGTTACGAGGTCGACAAGTCCGCCCGCGGCGGATGCTACGATGGGACGACCCGCTGCCATGGCCTCAAGGGCGACGAGAGGGCAGGGATCCGGCCAACGCGAAGGAACGACCGCGAGGGTTGAGTAGTGCCAGGCGGCCAAGACGTCTTTGTGGGGCACGTTCGTCGCAAGCATAACGCCGGCCGGGAGCTTGGGAAGCGGCTCGTGCGTAGGTAGGCCGACGAGGACGAGGGGTACGGGGGACCGGAGATCCTGGTACGCCTGCAAGAGGATGTGGATCCCCTTGTGCCGAGAAAGAGCTCCGGCGAACATTAGGTAATCACCAGTTGGGGGAACGAAGGGGGGCCGTCCTGATTCGGGGGGAGTGAAGCTCTGCGGGGCGAGGAAGGGGGGAATAACGTCTATGGCGTGGTCTCGGCCGCGGACAAGACGGTCGGCTGCACGCGCTACGGGCGTACTGACGGCGATGTAGCGGTCGACGCGGCGGTATAGCGGTCGGGACGCGACGAGACCGGTCGTCAGTGCGAGGGCTCGTGGCCGGCCGTATTGGAGACTGGAACAGGAGAGGCATTTTAGGTATTGGGGTCCAGTACAAACGGCGTCGCGGAAAGTAAAGGTGTTCTTTGGGCAAACTAAGCCGTACTCGTGCATCGTGACGATGAGGCGGGTTCCAGCAATGGGAAAGAGCGGAAGTAATGAATGAAGCATCCAAGAATGCACGTGAATAATGTGGGGTCTGCGCGTGCGGATGTAGGAGTTTAGGGATCGGAACAAGCCAGGATCGGGCAGGGTGGGATGAAAGGGTTTGTCTGGGTCGACGTAAAAACGGTTTAGGACCCGACTCCAACCCGCTAGGCGGTGGATCGGGATGTCAATGTCAACGTCGTCGCGGGCGCCGAGTGGTCCCCCGAGGGCAAAAACCTCGACGTCATGGCCCGCCTGGCGAAGTTGATGGCTGAGCATCTGGACGTGGAGATCTCTGCCTCCGACGAGGGGGGGAGGGTAGCAATCGGTCACTTGAAAGATCCGCATAGGGCAGATTACTTGATTCTGTGAGGGAGCCTAGCGATCGGAAGGAGGGGGAAGTGGTGGACGTTAGCTGTGGCGGGGGGCTTCTTTCAGCGGAGGAGCGCGTCGTATGGCGGCGGGCTCGCCGTCGCGGTGGGGACGGGCAGGGGGTGGCAGTTGGCCCGGTAGGTCGTTACGTTGTCACCAAGGCCGTCGGCAGTGGGTGGGGATGTGTTCCATACGGTTAGGCGGACCGGCGGAATGAGTCGCGGGGGCGACTCTCGTCTGCAGCGCCGGGGGTGGGGTCAGCCGGGTACAGGACCCTGGTCGATAGGGAGTCCTGCTAGTCGTCCAGGCCTACAGAAGGCGCCGGGCTGGGTATGCTGGGCGCGGTGTTGGCTGGCCGATGCCGGTTAATGATCCGCGGAGATGCAGAGCGTACGCAGAAGGAGGCTCGGGAAAACTTTGTGCTGACATCGCTCGGGAGCGTGCCATTTGTTCAGAAAGGCGTAATGGTTGATGGGAAAGATTAGTATGGTATACGGGGTATCGGTTCGCAAGCTGCGGGGAGTCGCGAGTGTTTTGGGCTGTAGGGGGCGGGTGAAGTGTTGCAGCCTGTTGAGGGAGGGAAGAGCGTAAGTGTCATCATGTGCGTGTATACGGAGGCCCGGTGGGATCTGCTATTGCGGGCCGCCAACAGCATTGGGAGTCAGACGAGTCCACCTACGGAGATAATCATAGTTGTCGACCATAACGAGAAGCTGCGACAACGCCTTCGTGGGTTGGGCGTTCCCGAGTGGCGTGTGATAGAGAATCGGCACTTACGAGGGCTGTCAGGGGCTCGGAACTCTGGTGTCGAGCTAGCTAGTGGTGAGATTGTGGCATTTCTGGACGACGATGCAATGGCTGTTCCGGACTGGCTTGAGCATCTCACGCGGCCATTTATCGATGCGAACGTGGCCGGTGTTGGTGGGTGGGTAGAGCCGGAGTGGTCAGGTGCAATGCCAGCATGGTGGTCACCGGCGTTCAACTGGGTAGTTGGGTGCTCGTATAGTGGCATGGCGCTGGACATGGCTGCGATTAGGAACCCGATCGGGGCTTCTATGGCAATTCGGCGGGGGCTGATCATGGATAGCGGGGGGTTTTCTGTTGGACTTGGGCGAGTGGGCGGGGTACCGTTGGGGTGCGAAGAAACAGAGTTGTGTCTTCGCATAGTGGCTTCCGAGCCATCACTGCGGTTTGTTCACTCGACTTGCGCGATCGTGTATCACCATGTGCCAAGTGATCGGGGATCGCTGAGGTACTTTCTCGCGCGCTGCGTAGCGGAAGGGGTGTCGAAGGCTCGGGTTGCAATGCTCGCTGGTCCAACGGCTGCGCTAGCTAGTGAGCAGAAATACCTGAGTAGTACCATACCGCGTACAGTATATGAGGAGATCGTTGCGAGGCCGCGCAAACGGGCCGCATGTCAGCGGATCGGAATGATCGTTGTTGGGGTGGTGGTGACGGTCGCTGGCTATGCGTATTCGCGAATTGCGCAAGCGTTGTCGACGTCGGAAGGCGCAACCGTGAGCTCGAGGCAACACTAAGACGGAGGTCGCGTGTTAGTGAGAATCTGGTTGGAAGGAACGCGAGATCAGCTCAGGGAACGACAACGGGGCGTGTCGCGACGGGCGGGTGAGGGCGGATTCCTTGACGACCGGTGAGCCAGGTTCGTGTGACCTGATAGGCCTCGGATGAAAAGGTATTAGGTCAAGGCCTTGACTGCATTATGACGACACGGCTGGATAAAGTTACGGCTTTACCCGCTCGGACAGTATGGTCCTTAGGACGCGTAGCCCGTCACGCCGCGCGTCGAGGTTGCTTGTACCGTGACGCCTGTCGTGTTCGAAACTGGGCACCTCGTGAATGCGTAGCCCGGCCCGGGCGGCGCGTATGTTCATGAGCGTCTCTACCTCGAAGCCCTCGCAGTCAGGAGTAACGAAGGGTAGGCAGCGTCGCCAGAACGCATTGTACCCGTAACAAAGGTCGCTGTACTGCCCCCCCCAGATGTGGTTGACCAGCTTGGCAAGTCCCCAGTTTCCGATCCGGCGGAGCGCTGTGATGTCGGTGCTGCCGCCGCCGGCGATGAAGCGGCTGCCTTTGGCGAAATCTGCACCGGAGAGGAGGGCGGCGACGAAGCGGGGTATCTCGGCTGGGTCGGTGGAGCCATCGGCATCGAGCATGACGATGACATCGCCCCTAGCGGCCCAGAACCCACAGGTGAGGGCGTTGCCCTTGCCTTTGCCGGTTTGCGGGATGACTATCAAACTCGGCCAGAGCTGCTGCGCAGTCTCGACTGTACCGTCAGTGGAATTGCCGTCGACAAGGATGATTTCGAAGACTTCTCTCGGCATCCGCTCAAAGACGTGGGGGAGGTTGTCGGCCTCATTTAGGGTGGGGATGACGACACTGACGCTGACCATGGAAACGATAGGATCGGGAATGACCCGGACCTCGTCGAGTGGGTTCCGGACCAGTTCGTTCTCGAGGTCTTCCAGGGTGAGGTCTGCGTCACGGTCCCGTGGGGCGTGGGCCGTAATCTCTGCGACGCGCGGCAACACCCGAGGGGATCCGGGGCGCTGCTCGAACTGGCTCACGGTACGTCTCCTCGGAGGTCGGGTAATTCATGAAGAGCAAGCGATGCAGCAACGGCGGGGGCGGTCGTTCGAAGAATGAGCTGAGGTAATGCTATCGGCGGTTTCGCGCTTAGAGGCAAAGCGTCACTTATGGTCAACGCGCACCCTATCAGGGACGAGGAGGCGCCCGCCCGGTCGGGGCCTAGTGGGTGGCGCGATGCCGCGCGCAGAGCATCACCGCGAGCGCGCGGAGCATATGGTCGGCTTGGGCTCAGGCAAATTACACTCGTGTGGTGCATGGTGGCTGATGTCTTGAACGTGCGAAAATGTGGAGGATGGTGGAACTGGTTCAGGATGTTTCGTTGATCAAAGAGTTTCGCTTGCCACTCACGCAAAGTCAATAAGCGGTCATATAGCTCCGCGAAGAAGCCGGTGCTCGCTGCATAACGGTAAGGCCCTGTTATAGGGTGGAGGTGCCGCAGGACCGGATCCGCCGATCGGTGGTGAATGCGGTCAGTCTGCCACTGATTGTGGTAGCTGGCGTTCTTCCTGCTGTGTGCGCTGGAAGGACAGGGGATGGGGCAGGCGGCCCCTGGGAGGGCTAGGAGGAAGGGACAGCCGAGGCTGGACCACCTGTCAGGTGTCCGCCAAGGGCTCCGGTTCTCGGAGCCCGAAGGCGGACGCCTGTAGGGTGAAGAGCTCGGCGTACAGCCCATGGAGGGCCATGAGCTGGTCATGGCCCCCATGCTCGACCAAGCGTCCCTGGCTGAGCACGTAGATGTGGTCGGCCAGCCTGACGGTGGCGAAGCGGTGCGATATGAGTACGACTGAGCGGCCGGCGAAGAGCTCACGTACTGCTCTAAAGAGCGCAGCCTCGGCACGCGCGTCAAGGGCTGCGGTGGGCTCGTCCAGGATGACTAGCTCGGCGTCGCGGAAGAACGCCCGCGCGAGGGCGACTCGCTGCCATTGCCCCCCGGAGAGGTCGCTCCCGCCGAAGAACTGCGGCCCCAAATAAGTGTCGTAGCCGTGGGGGAGAGCCTCGAGAAAGCTTTGAGCGCCCGCCCGGGCGGCCGCCTGGCGTACCGCTTGCTCGTCGTCCGAGCGTTCCCAGCGGCCCATGGAGATGTTCTCGCGGGCGGGCAGGTAGTACTTCACGAAGTCTTGGAACAGCACGGCCACGCGGTCTCGCACCTGGTTGATGTCCATGGTGGCCAGGTCGTGGCCGTCCCAGCTGATGCACCCCGCCTGAGGGCGGTAGAGCCCGGCCAGGAGCTTGGCCAAAGTCGTCTTCCCGGAGCCGTTCTCTCCCACCAGGGCGACCACCTGGCCAGGGCCAATGTCGAGGTCGATGTCCTGCAGGCTCGGATCCTGGCGGCTCGGGTAAGTGAAGGTGAGGTTGCGCACGCTCACATGCCCGATCCGCGCCGGTGGGGGTGCCGAGCCGGTGAACTGGCTGGTCCCCGGCACCAGCCGGACGAAGTTGTTGAAATCTTGGATGAAGAGGGCGCTCTCGTACAGCTGTCCTGTGCCGGTTGCCAGGCCCTGCAACTGCGTCCCCAGAAGGATGAGGGCGGCCGCCGCCGCGCCGGCCCCGGCGAGCGACACGCGCCCGTCGGAGACCAACAGGATCAGCAGCCCGAGGACCCCACCCGAGATGGCGGCGCTGAGGGCCCCTCCGACTACTCCCTGGGTGGTACGCCGGCGGACCAGCCGTCGCAATGCCTGGATGCGACGCT
>JBEKNX010000241.1:0-7113 GCA_049522375.1 Acidimicrobiales bacterium
GAGTTCGCCGCTCCGCCCGGGAGAGCTGGTCGTACACGGCAAGAGTCGCGGGATAGGGGCAGACAACCACGTCGACGTGCCTGTCAGAGTGGGGGATTAGCAGTCAGGAGCAGTCCGTGAGCCCTCAGCCGATACAGCTCGAGGACGTGGTCTGGTTGGCCGTGCCCGTGTTGTCAGACCACGAATTGCCCGGGGGCGTAACCCCGCCTTCGCACCCTGCGTTCTCATCCTCGAGGTCATAGGTCTTGTCCCCGGCCACGGTGTTCCCCTGGACGGAGTTGTCGAGGTTCTCGTCGGCGATTGCGATCCCGTAGTCGCCGTTGTCGAGCAGGTCGTTGTGCTCGATCTCTGAGCCGCTGCTGGAGCCGCAACTGAGGTCCTGGAGGTCGGCGGTGTCGCTGCAACCGAGGTATATCGCCGCGGTCCCACTGGCGCCTACGTCGTTGTTGACTATTTGCGCGCCCGTGCTGGCCTGGTCCCAGATGCCGTAGATCTGGGCCGAGCCGATCATGTTGCCGCGGAGGATGGCGCCCGTGCTGAGCTGGAGGCCGATCCCGGCGCCGTTGCTGTCGTCGATGACGAGCTTTCTGACCACGCTGCCGGTGGCGTCGTGCAGGGACACCCCGAACCCCGCGTTGTCGTCGACCAGAAGGCCGGGCCCCGTGATGACCGCTCGGTTGGCTTGGTCCACGATGCCGTCGGTGAAATTGTCGACGGCGGCCCCCGGGACGGTGGTCTCGACTTTCGTGCCGACCGCCGTCGGTTCAATGAGGACGCCGATCTCGTACGGGTAAGCGACGGGTAGGCCCGATGAGGTGCTCTTGGTCCAGATCCCGGTGATCGTGTGGCCTTCGAGGTTGAGCGTCACATGAGGCGCCGTCACGACCAGGCAGTTCGCGCTGACCGGCCCGAGGTTGGCGGTGAGGAAATAGAAGCTGCCGGCGCCCGCCAGCGTGCCGCAGGCGCTGACGGGCTTGGGCGGTAGGAAGCCCTTCAGTGCCGGGGAGCCCGCCGACGCCGGGCCTGTTACCAGGGCGACGGCGACGGCGACGGACGAGACCAGAGGGCCGGTCCCTCTGGCCCCCGTGCGCATGGGCGACCGCGGTCGGCGCCCATCTAGATGCAGTGCGGGAACCCGATGCACGGGGGTTTGGTGGGCCCGGTCGAGTAGTTGAGGTAGAAGGCGATGGCGTAAGGCGACTCGCCCGCGCCCACGTCGAGGTTGAGCCCACTGATCGTGCTTGTCCCCCCGAAGCTGAACCACGAACTGAACTCGGTGCCCGAGAACGGGGTGTAAGTCCCGAGGTAGGACTGGGCAGTGATGTCCACCGCCGTGGCCGTCGACACCGTCGTGCTGGGCGACGTCCACGCCGAGGCGGGGGTGACCGAACTGATCGGGGTCCCGGACAGCACCTTATCGTGGGTCAGCGAGAACGCCCAGGTCGTGACCTCCGAAGCCTCCCCTCCGGGACACGACGAGGGGTCCACGCAAATAGCCAGGTACCAGGCGGTCGCCCTGAAGGGGCCGCCTGAGCTCGGCACCGTGAACTTTGCCTTCTCGGTATTGATCAGGGCGGTGTCGACGTCCCAGAACATGAACTCGTAGACCGTGGCCGTAGTCGCCGGCGGCGTCGGCGCCTGGTACAGGTACTGAGGTGCCGTGAGTACGGCGGACGAACCCCTCCGGACCAGGAGGGCGCCCGATACCCCGTCGGGCGCCGGGGCCCCACCGGGGAACAGGTTGGAGGTCACCACCTCCACCGCGGCCAGCGGGCCGGCCTCGGCCGTGGCCGGCATGAACGTGACCAGCATGGTAGCCATCAGGGCCCCGAGCGCCAGCCTCGCCCGGGTACGCACCGCTTTGTGGCCCGGTGTAGTGAGAGCCGTCCGGACATTGTCCTTGCTCATAGCCGTTACACCCTTCCGTCGCCCACCAGTCCGATTGAGCCCCTGCCGCAACACTGGTGTTGCCGATGCAATGATCGCGGCTGGCTCGGACCAGGTCAACGGGCAATGTGGGATTTCCGCACCTTCCGTGCCAATGCGCCTCCCGGGCGACAACGGCTTCCGCAGGTCAGCTGCCCTGGCACGGTCGGAGGATAGCTCGGGTGGTGCTGTCGTCGGCTGGCTCCACACCGGGCCACGCACCCGGCCGGCAGGTAGCCCCACGGACGACCCGGTAGCGAGGCGCGGCGGGCAGCTTGGAAGGTGTGAGCGGCCTGATAGGAACGCGACCACGCGTAACGCTAGTCCGCGTAAGATGAGGACCGTGGCTTCTGCCTCCAACCCGTTCCGCTACGGTTCGCCGGTCACCGGGGAAAACTTCACCGGCCGGAAGACCGAGCTCCGGGCGCTCACAGAACGGGTCACCCATGGCATCAACGTCTCGGTCGTGTCGCCCCGGCGCTACGGCAAGACCTCGTTGCTGCTCGCCGCCGAGGCCACGGCGAGGCGTTCGGGCGTAGCGCTCGTCCATGTCAACGTGCTCGCCCACCCAGGCCCAGGGCGCTTCGCCAGTGCCCTGGCTACCAGTTATGCGCGCACCCGACGCCACCTCCTCCAACGCGGCGCTGCGGCAATCGCCGACCTAAGGGGGCGGTTCCGTGTCACGCCCAGCTTCGAGGTCGGCGACGATGGCAGGCCCAAGCTGAGCTTCGCCCCGTCGCTGGCCGAGCCCGACGCCATGAGCGTGCTGGAGGACGTCTACCGGTTGTTGTCCGAGGACGAGCGCCAGCCGGTACTCGTGCTCGACGAGTTCGACAGCATCATGGACATCGATGCCAGCTCGGCCAGCGTCCTCAAAGGCTTGGCCGACACCTACCCAAGGGTCTCGCTCGTGGTGGCCGGCAGCCGCCGGCGCATGATGGAACGCCTCGTACATGTGCATGGGGCACCGCTTTACGGCATGACCCAGCCGATCGCCCTCGGGCCCATCGACACGCCGACGATGGCTCGCCACCTCGTCCGACGGGCGGCGAGCGGTGGCAAGACGATGCCCACCGACGTCGCCGAGGCGGTGGTCGAACAGGCAGGCCCTGTCCCCAACGATATCCAGCACCTTGCATTCGAGACCTTCGTCGTGGCGGGTGATGTCGTCTCTGTTGACGACATCGACGCCGCTTTGGCCCAGGCGGTCACCCTCAACGAAGCCACCTACGCCGACGCCTGGCACCAACGCTCTGCCGTACAACGGAGGGTCCTCGCAGCCCTCGCTCGCGAAGCCACCCAGGAGATGTTCGGGCGCGGCTTCGCCCGGCGCACAGGGCTCGCACCGTCCTCGGTGCAGCGCGCCATCGAGGCGCTCTCTGACGACGACTGGGTCGCCTCGGCCGAGGGTACCTGGCACCTCACCGACCCCTTCTTCGCCCGCTGGGTGGCGTCGCTCGACCGGCCCTAGCCTCTGCGCCAGCCTCCTGACGGCGAGAGGCGGGTAGCGCTCTTGCAGCATGGCTGTTCAAGTCGCTGCGCAACGTTCCCGCAAGCACACCTCCTCTGGCCCCGTG
The DNA here is from genome assembly GCA_049522375.1 of Acidimicrobiales bacterium. Classification (GTDB taxonomy): domain Bacteria; phylum Actinomycetota; class Acidimicrobiia; order Acidimicrobiales; family Palsa-688; genus Fen-671. Next base: position 3,504 of record JBEKNX010000241.1, read on the forward strand.
AGATGATGACTGCGTGAGCCCGTGCGCCACGCGCCGCAGCCACGCCCGATTGCCCTGCCGAGACCGCGCCACCGCGCCAACCTCGGACAACGTAGGAGTGAGGCCGCGGTGTAGTCGAGGTTCCAGGGCCGGAAAGGGCCGCTCTGCTGCCACTCGGGCTTGCCGCCCCGCAAAGGGTGTTCAGGACCCTGGACCACGTCACGCGCCTTGCATCGCCAACCGCATTCGCGCCGAGGGGAATGCCGGCTCCACACTTCAGGCTGTCGACCGTGGGCGACCTGAACCTGGGCAATCACCTCGGGGCCCTGACCGCGACCCATGCAAGGCTAGTAAGTTGATGGGAGCACTTAGGTCCAGCGGAAGGGAGCCGAGCAATGAGCTCAACTGATGGGTTGATCGCCAACAATTACGGGCCTGAGGCCGAGCTTCGCCCTTGAAGCCTTCACCAAGGCCGACGATGACGTAAAGCAGACAGCGGCGCGGATCAAGGCCAACCCTTTCATTCCCCACAAAAACATCCGGGGCTTTGTCTACGAGGTCGACAGCGGCAGGCTGCGCGAGATCTTCCTGGACTGAACGGGCGCGTGGGGGCCTCTCCTCTCTACCGCTAAGGTCAGGCGCTGCGGGAAGAGCTGGCCGGGGCCAAGCTGGCCCGGCCGGGCTTATCGCCGGTGGTGGATGACCGAGACATCCTCCGCGCCAAGGGCCTCCTCTTCTTCAACATCAACTCCCATGACGGGCCGGAAGAACTGCTGGGCGATCACGGTGGGTACAAAGGCCGAGAGGACCACCACGGTGATCAGTTCGGTGTACTGGGTCTCGTTGATCAAGTGATGTGTGAGGCCGAAGAGGGCCGAGATCGAGCCGAAAGTAAGGCCGGTGGCCATGAGCAGGGTCGTGTACGCCCGTTCGCGTTGAGGAAGCCTGAAAACGGTGGCCGCGGGCCAGACACCGACGAACTTGGCGGCGAGCTTCACCAGCAGGAGCGCGCCGATGACGCCGGCCCCGGTGACGAGGGCTTTGGCATTGATGAGAAGACCAGCATGCAAGAAGAAGAACGGGGTGAGCAACGCGAACGCTATGGCGCGGACGCGGTCCATCAGGACGCGGTCGTGGAGGAACACCCCGGCCACGACCAGCCCCACCACATAGGCAGGTAGCACCGCTTCGCTCCCTGCCTGGTCCGCCAGGCCACCGAGTGCCAGCAGCGCCACCAGGAGGAACTTGACATCCGGCTCGCTCACCCGCCGTCCCACCTTGGCTACGAACCAGCGCGTGAGGCTGGGGAGCACGACGATGGCGGCCAGGGTGACCACCACGAACACGACGAGCAGCCACCCGTAGTTGGCGAACAGGCCACCAAGGGCCAGCACCGTCCCCAGGTCGGTCACAAAGCACGCGGCCAGGATCAGCTTCCCGATGTCATGGCGGTTCAACCCCGTCTCGACCATCACCGCGTAGACAACTGCCACCGAGGTCGTGCTAAGCGCCACACCCCCGACCTCGGCGGCGTGAAAGCGCCAGCCGAGGGCCACCCGGCAGAAGGTGAACGCTCCCAGGAGGGGCAGGAGGAACGAGACAAAGCCGATCGACAGGCTGGCCTTCCAGTGCTTGCGCAGGGAGACAGGGTCGATCTCGGCCCCGGCCAGGAAGGTGAGCACCACCGATCCGATGCTGGCCAAGAACGTCGTGTACTGGGTCTGGACAACGTGCTCTTTGATACCGGGGATGTTCCCCGCCAACGCCCCGAGAACGATCTCAACCAGCGCCACGGGGATGGCGACTCGGATGCTGATAAGGGAGGCGAGCAGCGCCAGCGCCAACCAGATCGCCGCCACGTAGTACAGGTTCATAACTCCTCCTGCCGCATATGGTCTGGCAGGAGACCGGGGACGGCCCCACCAGAACATTGTGGTCCTGGTAGAAGCCATCAGCCTTCTGGCGGTTCGGGCCGACCGGCCCACCGGAGCTTCATCCGGTATAGGCCAACCCTAGCCAACCGTCACGGGGCATGTCAGGTGGTCCCGCCGATGGAGAGAGCGTCCAACTAACGTGACCCACGTGCGCGTCCTCGACGTCTTCGCCGGCGCCGGAGGTTTGTCCGTTGGTCTTGAAGAGGCGGGCTTCGAGATCGCAGCCGGGGCCGAATGGGACGCTGACGCCTGCGAGACGTTCTCAAAGGCCCATCCAGCAGCGGAGGTGCTCGAGGGCGACGTGAGCGAAATGTCCTTCAGGCCATGGCGAGGCGCTGTTGAAGTAGTGGTCGGTGGTCCGCCGTGTCAGCCTTGGAGTACCGGGGGCAAGCGACTGGGGGTGGACGACCCACGAGACGGATGGCCGGGGTTCCTACGGACGCTCCAAGAAGTTGAGCCCGAAGCGTTCATCGCGGAGAACGTCGGTGGGTTCGCATCGGGCGATCACAGGCTCCACTTCCAGTCGCTCCTCCGGGAGTTCGAGGGCGCAGGCTTCTTTGTGGCTGCTAAGGTCCTCAACGCTGCCGACTACGGCGTGCCACAGAAGCGGCAGCGGCTGCTCATCGTCGGCACCCGGAACAAGTGCTTCCAGTTCCCCGCACCTTGCTTCGGGCCCACGCAAAGTCAGTCGTGGCGCCATGCGGCGGCCGTCATAGGGCCCGAGCCGATCGGCGTGGAAAACCCCGCCATCGTTACATACGCGCGACGCCCCGATCTCCGCCCGAGCCCGTACGACGGTCACGTCTTCAACGGTGGAGGGCGCCCGATCGATCTCAGCAAACCATCACCTACGCTGCTCGCGAGCATGGGCGGCAACAAGACCCCCTGGGTCGACGCTGAGGGCGTAGCGCCCGAATACCATGCCTACTTGCTTGCCGGTGGTAAGCCACGGACAGGTCGGGTCCCGGGCGCCCGGCGGATCACTGTCGAGGAGGCGGCCCTACTGCAGACGTTCCCCATCGGGCTTCATTTTGCTGGGCCCCGCTCGAGCTGCTACCGACAGGTCGGGAACGCGGTCCCGCCGCTGCTCGCGAGGACGATCGGAAGCCACCTGCTAAGCCAGTTGGGCTGACCGTCATTTGCCGACTGACGTTTCTGTGACGCGACTCTGTTCTAATGGTCTTGTCGGCTTGTCGGCACCGCCCGGTTACGGACGCCACAACTTAAGAGCCGAGAGAGGCCACAGATGCACGACGAGAACTTCAAAGGGGCAGCGGTCCGACAAGTTGTGAGGACCGCTGTCGCCGTAATGGGCGTAGTCGCTGCCGCCATAGCAGGGCTGGGCGGTGCCGCCAGCGCCTTGGTCTTAGCGACCCCTGCTCACGGACTGCGTGGTGAGCCCAACGTCGGTGCCGCCGGGACCACGATTGTTCGGCTCCCCGCCCACTTGGTTTGGTTCACGAAAATGTACCCAACTGGATGCGATATCATCGAGTTCCTGCAGTTCCCCGCGGTCCGCGAAACCGCCCCGGCACGCGTGTACCGGGGTCGGTTGGTGATGTTGCGTCGCCCTCTACCTAGTGTAGTGTCTCATTATTAGTTTGCTGCTTGTAGGAGGGCTACCCGGCCCCGGCGGACCTTCTTCAAGATGTCCTCCGCGCTGGCCGTCCATACGAAGGGCTTGGGGTCGGCATTGT
>JBEKNX010000242.1:0-7102 GCA_049522375.1 Acidimicrobiales bacterium
CCTCGGGATCATAATTTGGTCGGGCGTTGGCCGTTGGGTGCAAAGGCGGGCGACAGTGCGCGGCTGTCCCGGCGATGGACTACATTCCCGGGACCGGTTTAGGACCATCTTGTCTGAGTCATCGACGAGGCCTGCCATCCGCGCGCGTCCCGTGTGGTCAGTTGCGGGTTTCTTCGTCGTACAGAAGGTCAGCTGGTTGGCAGTCTCGGTAGTCCGGCCGCGGGTCGACCTCGAACTGAACGGCTGCGATTGCTCGGCGACCTTCGAGCAAGGCACGGGCGACCCGGTGCATCCCGTCCATGACGCGCCCGTCGGCACCAGGACTGATCGGGTACGCGGGGTCAACCTGCTGGATAAGTGGGAAGTGCTCAACGACCTTGCGGACCGTCGCGATCTCCATGCTCCCGTCAAACCAGTAGTCCGTGTCCAGGTCCTGAATTGTCTCGAGCGGGACCTCCCGCGGTTGGAACTCGGCGCTCAGCCTGATCAGCCTGTCCACGTCCCAGGCGTCCAACCCGTGCTCGCCCGGCCAGGAGTGGTACTGCTTGCGCACGACAACCAGCATCTCTCAGGCAACAGCGTCTGTGCCAGCGCTAAGATCTCGGTGGTCTGTCCATGGGGGCGCGATGTCGGGCGCTGGGGTACTTAGGTCGGGTAGGCGGGGAACTCTGTCGAGCCTGGGCACGACCTGCATTGTGGTACCGGGCCTGGCCCTGTGGGGCTCCCTTGGCGGGCTTGGCGTGCTCCACCCCACGAGTGGCCCAGCCACGAGCCCCGGAGGGGAAACCAGTCTTGCTGCTGTGTCCTGCGTCTCTGCCACTGGGTGCACAGCCGTCGGCCACTCCGGTAGCCGCGCGCTCGTCGAGTCCTGGGACGGCAAAAGCTGGGCGGTGGTACCGAGCCCGGGCACCGGCCAAGGTGTCGCGTCCCTGAACGGGGTCTCATGCACGTCGGCCAGGTCCTGTATAGCCGTCGGTAGCTTGAGCAGTCCGAGCAAGGCTGGCGGCGCCGTGCGGGTGCTCGTCGAGTCCTGGGACGGCAAGCGTTGGTCGGTTACCCCTGGCCCGAGCCTCGCCCCGGCGGCGGCCGCCCTCAACGGGATCGCTTGCGCCTCCGCCAAGTCCTGCGCTGCCGTCGGCAACGATGGCAGCGCCACTCTCGTTGATTTGTGGAACGGTGCGACCTGGTCCGTCGTGCACAGCCCGACCCCCGGGACCTACGGTGGTTTTTCTGGCGTGTCCTGTGCCTCCGCAGCGTCGTGCACGGCGGTGGGGAACTTCAGCTACGGGACAGGGAGCGGCAGCAGCATCCTCCCCCGGGCTTTGGTTGAGTCCTGGCACAGCCGCAGCTGGTCGGTAGCACCGCTCCGCAGCCCTTCAGTTGCGCACCTGTACGGCGTCTCCTGCACGGCGAGGTCGTGCCAGGCGGTCGGCGACTACGCCAACGCGTCGGGGATTGCCCGGAGCCTGGCCGAGTCATGGAACGGTGCTACATGGTCGTTGGTCCCCACCAGAGGATTGCCGACCGCCTATCTGTATGGCGTGGCTTGCACAACCGCCAGGTTCTGTGTGGCGGTTGGCCAGTACTCCAACAGCGTCAGCGGTCCGAGCCCCATGGACGCGTTGATCGAGTACTGGGACGGCATCGCTTGGTTGACGCAGCGCTAGTTAGCGCGACACGCACGATGGGCGAGCCCAGCACATGAACCCATTGGGTAGCCGCCAGCGCTACCGCGAGACACGCCATAGAGGTGTTCGTGGCCGCCAGGTACCGGCACTCATTGGGGACTCGGCAATGGCGCCCGGTCACGGCTTCGCCTGCCCAGTACCAGAGGTGCCGATATGCGTCATTCCGCTCCCGGCCGAGCATGAGTTATTGCTCGCGCGTTATGTTTGGACCGCATCCTCGACTTCGCCGGATATGACGCGGTTGCGGATCGGCCTGCGGCCGCACCGTGCCGGTTCCGTCGCGGGCCCGTCCCGGGAGGGTTATGCGGGCGAGTGCTCTTCTCTACGTGTCTCTGTCCCGGAGGACGCCTCGTCTGGATTCGGCGACCGGCACAGGTAGGATCGGTTCGTGGCGTTCTTCGCGGTCACGACGATGCGGGGCGCGGCGTGGGAAAAGGACCGCGGCATCCGAGAGCAGCCGCAGTGGGCAGAACACGCCGACTTCGCCGATCGCCTTGTCGAGGACGGCCGCATCATCCTGGGAGGACCAATCGAAGACGCCGACGACGAGGTCGTGGCACTCATCGCTGTAGAAGCACCGGGCGTTGCCGCCGTACACGAGGTGTTCGCCGACGATCCGTGGGTGCGCTCCGGGATCCTTGCGCTCAAGGATGTCCGGCCGTGGACGATCTGGCTTCGCGCTGACAAGGCGTAGGCGCTTCCGCATAACTAGTCGCGAGCACCGAGCGTAGCGACGTTGGGCTAGTAGGGGCGTTCCATCAGAGCATCGACAAGGCACGGACCCGTCGCCCGCCTGGGACCATCCGCGCTCCGCCGAACGCTCTGCACTCTATAAGTGATGCCGTTCCGTGCGATTCTTGGGTCGAAATATGGCGGATTATCGGGCGCGCATTATGTCGTGGCCGTCCCCGACTTCGGTGGTCACACGGCGGATAGGGCAGGAATAAGACGAACGCCGTCCGCATCGTCGCGCACTGGGCCCGTCCGTCCTTAGGCTTTGTCCTGGGCCGTGAGTCTCCATGGCCGCCCACCACCCACCGCTCGTCGCCCGGCTTTCGTGTAGGTTCACTCCCGTGGTCGCCGCCCTGGCTTTCGTTACCGTGGCCTTCGTCACGCCCAGGCTGGCTGTGGCCTTGCTGGGCGATGGCGGCCCGAGAAAGAGGTCGGAATGAGCGATCCCAGTGGCGTTCTTGCAGGCCGGGTCGCACTGGTGACGGGCGGCAGCGGCGGGATCGGAGCGGCGCTGTGCCGCAGGCTCGGGCTTTCGGGCGCCCGGGTGGCCGTTCATTTCCGATCCGGGCGGGGGGCAGCCGAAGCGGTGGCCAGGTCGGTACGAGCTGCCGGGGGGGAGGCGCAGATCTTCGCCGCCGACCTTGCCGACCCAGCAGCTCCAGGCCGTTTGGTGGACCAAGTCCAGGCCGCGTTAGGCCCCATCGACGTGCTAGCAGCGAACGCCGGGTTCAGCCGGCGGGCGGCCTACGAAGAAGTCGACGCAGCTCTGTTCGACGAAACGCTGGCTGTCAACCTGCGTGCGCCCTTCCTCCTCGCCCAACGCACGCTGCCGCACATGCGAGCACAGCATTTCGGCCGGGTGCTCTTCACCTCTTCCATTGCCGCCATCACCGGTGGCATTGTCGGGCCGCACTACGCCGCTTCCAAGGCGGGGCTTCACGGACTTACTCATTTCCTCGCCGCTCGGGTGGCCGCCGACGGCGTGACGGTAAACGCCATTGCTCCTGCTCTCGTGACAGGCACCGGGATGCTGCCCGGGGAACCAGCCGAGCTCACCCCGCTGGTTCCGGTTGGCCGCCTGGGCACGCCGGAAGAAGTCGCCGATCTGGCAATGGCCATGCTGGCGAACGGTTACCTGACCAGCAAGGTGTTCGCCTTGGACGGGGGCATCGCTCCCTGCTGACCTCCGGCGGGGCCGTAAGCCAAGGTCGAGGTATTTGGCGGCTTTGGAGCCCGGGAACTGGTTGCGGTGGGGCTGCTCCAACGTCCGGCATTGGGCATCCCACTGATGACACGTCAGATCCCGGCAGGCGCGAGACGTGCCGATCTGGCGCGTTGAGCAGGTGCGGCCCCCTGGGTTATTGAGCGCCCATTATGTGCCGCCGGCCGCTGTCCTTCGCCGGTTATCAGGCCGTTGGCGATTGACTCGACGGCCGCACCAATCGACGCCGAACGTGAATTCGGCTTCGTGCTGGTCTGCCCGCCGGTTCGCGCGTCGTTCTGGTGTGCTGTCCGCTCCAATTCTGGACGAAGCATTTGGGTGCCCGGCTTGGCTGGGTTGGGCTCACTCGACCCAGGGCCCCACGGCCATGCCTTTCTTCGTGCTCACCCAGCCCAACACCAGATATCCCGAGGCTCTGTTCCGTTTTAGCCACCAAGGCCCTAGCGATGGGTCCCGGTCCAAGCCCAGTACGGGGGCTCGACACGGCCACAGGTCGTCAGCGCCGTTCGGGGGAGCGGCGAATGGCGCGAGCGAGGCGGGCAGGACTGGTCGGCTTCGGCAATGGCGAGGCCCCCGGCGCCCGGAGCGCGTCGAGCATGTAAGCTGCAAAACGTTCCCACGCCTTGGGAGCGTGGCACTTTGTGGCGTTTACCACCCCGGCGTTGGCCATCAGTACCAGGACGAGATCCTCCAGTACGAAGTCGGCGCGCAGCGCTCCCGCGGTCCTAGCGCGCTCGACAACGTCGCTCAACCCGGCGGTGGCGGCACGAAGCTGCCGATCGAGCTCGGTGGTGGTCGGGAACGTGAGAGAGAGCACATCCGCGCACCCCGCATCGGCGGCCTGCATGGAGCACGCGGCGCGGACGAACCCGCTGAACCCCTCCCACGGGTCTGGCGCCGCAGCAGCTGCTTTAGCCGCAGCTTCATAGGCCCGGAGCCGCGGCTCGAAGGCAGCCGCGACCAAGTCCTCTCGGGTCGGGAACCGGCGGTACAACGTGGCGATCCCCACATGGGCCCGCCGGGCGATCTCCTCCAACGCTGCGTCGGTGCCGCTTTTGGCGAACACCCGCCTCGCCGACTCCAAGATGGCGTCGCGGTTGCGGGCGGCGTCGACCCGCAACGGGCGGGGGGTCTCGCTCGGCGCCATACGACCAGCGTAGCCACGAAGTGGAAGTCACCCTACGCTTTGGTCCAGGGGCCCGCTATGGTGCGGAGGGTACCCTCCACCTCGTGGGCGATGCCATGAGGCCAAACGCCCAACGCGCCGTGAAAGAAGGACGCCAGATGACAGACCAGCTCGAAGTGCTCCGGACGTCCGTCGCCCGCTTGCGGGGGACCGTCGAGGGGCTCGGCCCAGGCCAGCTCGCGGCGCCGGCCTACCCCACTGAGTGGACCATCGCTGATGTCCTTTCCCATCTGGGCTCGGGGGCGGTGATCTTCCAGCGCTGGTTCGACGACGCCCTAGCCGGACGTGAAACTCCGTCCAGTTTTGCCCAACCCGTCTGGGACGAGTGGAAAGCGAAGTCAGCGCAAGCGAAGGCGGCCGACTCCCTCGCCGCCGACGAAGTCTTCTTAGAGCGTCTGGGGTCACTTGCCGACGACGAGCGGGCCCGGTTCGAGTTCGCCATGGGGCCTATGACCTTCGACTTCGCCGGGTTCGTCGCACTGCGGCTCAATGAGCACGCGCTCCACACCTGGGACATCGAGGTGACCCTCGACCCAGGCGCCGCCGTGGCCCCCGGCTCGGCCCAGGTCGTCATCGACAACCTCCAGATGATGGTCCGCTTCACCGGCAAGCCCACCGGCACAGATCACACCGTCGCCGTGCGCACGAGCGAACCCCGGCGCGGCTTCGCGATCGTTATCGGAGCCGACGCCGTCTTGTTGGAGCCCGCTGAGCCCGCCGACGAGCCGGACCTCTTGATCCCCGCCGAAGCGTTCATCCGACTGGTCTACGGCCGCCTTGACCCCGGTCACACGCCCGCAACTCGCGGGCCAGCAGACCTGGACGAACTGCGAAGGGTCTTTCCCGGCCCCTGAACACCGCCCGCTAACCACCCAAGGAGCCAGCCGTGCCAGACATCTTCAGTGCCGTGCCCGAGCGCCACCGTGACGTTCTGCGTTCGTCCCTGACCGCGACGCCCACGACGATCGACATCAACGGCTGCCCGAAATCCACCGCCGCTTGGTACTTCGTCGACGACGATGGCCAGCTGAAGGGTTCGACCACCTCGGACCGCCAGAAGTACAAGAACCTGCGCCATAACCCCAATTGCGACCTGTTCATTATCGACCCGCAGAACCCTTTCCGCACGCTCGAGGTCCGCGCCGAGGCCGAGCTCACCGTCGACCCCGACAAGGCCACGGTCCGCAAGTTCGCCAAGGTCTACGGCGTCGACGAAGCCATCCTGGTCGGGCCCGAAGAGGACCGCTACACCTTCACGTACCGACCTCGCCGGTTGGTCGCCAACCCGCGGGGCTGACCTGATGGCGCCACTCGTCCAGGCGATCGTCGCGACCGCCGGCCAGGTCGGTTCTCGGACTAACCGGTCGCCTGGCTGGTGGACCGGCTCGGTCGCCGCCACGACCTCGAACCCGAGGTCCTCGGCCTCCGAGACCACCTCCTGCCCTTGTACGAGGGCACCGTCCCGACGGCCCGCTCCCCACGTGACTACCCCAATGAAGCGGTGGCCCGATTGGACCTGGACGCGACCAGGCATGCGATAACGGTCATCGAGCACTAGGTCCAGCCGCCAGCTCGAGCCGTCGCCGTTCCGAAGCGCAACCCGAGGTGTTGCTTGCTTGGGGGGGTTTGACCCCCCGGTATCGGCACTTACCGGCCGCCCGATAACGACCCGGGTGGTCGCACCGGCGGACCCTTGGCACGGGCGCCCCAGAGGTGCCGTTCGGTGTGGCTTCTTCCTGGAAATGCAACGAATTATCGGGGGCGCACTATGTTCTGGCCCGACTGCAGATGTGAGCTCAAGACGGACCGCAGGCCGGCGGTTAACCGCGCTGGTACTGCGGCGACTGGCTACCCCGGGCCCCGCTCGGACAGGAGAGCGGCCAGCTCGCGATCGGGGCTGATGTGGCGCTTGTAGAGAGGGCCGCACGGCGTCTCGGCCAAACGCAGCGACAGCTCGCGCAGGTCTAGGTCTCCCCGGTCGGCAGAGTAGGCCTCGGCCAGAAAGGTGAACTCGTTCATGATGCCGACGACGCTGCGGTTGGTGGTCTTGGCGACCCGCCGTTCAGCCATCTCCTCTGCTTCTGCTCCCGTGAAAGCCGGGCTCGCCCCATGAGCGCTCAACAGCGTGCTGAGCGCGGGCACGAACCGCTCAAAGAGGGTGGTCGAAGGGGCGAGGGGCACCAAGAGGGGCAGCAGGGTCGCCTCGTTGTCTATTTGGGATTTGTTGTGGTGTGATATCATGTCTGTAGCGTATATGTCGTATTGAGTATTTGT
>JBEKNX010000243.1:0-7081 GCA_049522375.1 Acidimicrobiales bacterium
TGCCAGCTCCCGAGCAAGAGGCGTTCATTCAGAGCAGATCCCGTAAGGCGCAGGAGAGCTGCAGCGCTCCGGTCGCCGCTCGCGCCAGGTAGTGCAGGGGGATCGCAGTGAAACCAGCAGCGGACGAAGACGCGCCTCGGCGGATGCACCGTCCGAGGCGAGCTCGCCGGGAACCGCCATGGCAACGGCGCGCCGCGTTGGTCGCATGCGGGGTCACCGCCGGAGTGATGATGGCGTCCTGCGGCGGGAGTGGTGTCTCCGACACTTCGCACCCAACGACGACACGCGCCAAGTCCACTACGACGACAAGTGTCCCGGTAACCTCCACGACCCTCGACCCGACGTCTATTGCTGTGCTGAGCGCGTACCGCGCGTCATGGTCGGCGTTCGAGCATGCTCTTACGACAGCGAATCCGAGTGACCCGGAGCTGGCGGCGACGATGGTCGAGCCCCAGTTGCAAAGCGTCAAGGCCAACCTCTTCGCCGACAAGAGGGCGGGGATGGTGGGCCGAGGCACGACCACCCTTCATCCCAAGGTCATTGCCTTGTCAGCAACGAAGGCAACTGTGGTCGACTGCGCTCACAGCTCGGCCGACCTCGTCTACGCGAGCTCTGGCAAGCCGGTGCCACCGGTCACGCCCCCGGAGAACGACGGGGTGCGCGCCACCTTGGTGCTTTCGGGCTCGACGTGGAAGGTGTCCAAGCAGAAGGTGACGGAGGGAACATGCGCGCCCGGTTCGTGATCGCCGTCGTCGTGCTGGCCTCGGTGTGCGTGCTGATCGGCCCGGGCCCGGCGTGGGCGGGCGATCCCGACGGGCAGAACAGCTGGGCCGGCGCGACGGCGAACGGGGGACAGCTCACGGTGGGGGCAGGAGGGATCTACTGGACTCCGCCTGCGGGCTCGAGTTGGACCAAGCAGGCCGAGAGCAACCCGTCGCCGGGCAAGCCGGACCCTAACCAGCCCTACGCCTGCACCTACAAGGTCCTCGGGTCGAGCGGGACGCAGCTGCTCGGTGCAGGCGGGCCGACGCCGGGCCAATGGGTGATCCCGACCTGCGCCGGTCCCGGGACGATCAACCCGATGCCGCCGATCTGGGTCACCAATGCGCAACCCGTTGCCGGCGCGGCTCAGGTCGATCCGGTGGTGGTTGCCTACCAAGCCGTCCAACAGCTGCCGCTCGGGTCGGCGACGATCGAGATGGCCCCCCCGGCCGGCTCAGAGCAGCTTGTCGGGGTGGCTACCTGGCTGTGGATCAAGCCGAGTACCTGGCAGACACTCAGCGCTACTGCGAGCGCCGGGACGGTCACCACGACGGCGACCGCGACTCCGACCAAGGTCGTCTGGGACATGGGCGATGGCAGCACTGTCACCTGTGACGGCCCGGGCACCCCGTACGACCCGGCGAGCCCGACGGCGACGACCGGCTGTTCTTACACATGGCCCAAGGCAGGGAGCTACCAGGTGACCGCCACGATCTACTGGTCCGTCTCCTGGACGGTGGCGGGCGCCCCGGGAGGCGGAAACCTCGGTCTCAAGCCCGGCCCGCCATCCGAGATGGCGGTGCGGGTGACCGAGTCCCAGGCGATCAACACGCCCAGTTCTGGCAGCAATTGACAAAGGCCGACCGATGACGAGCACGACCGCGCCAACCCGGACCAACGGCAGCCAGGCATCCAGTGGGGCCAGGCCCACTGCTGCGCGCACTCGGCCGGCCGCCCGTCGCCGCCAGCTCCCGCTAATGGTGGTCGGGGTGCTGCTGGTGATCGGCGGCGCCCTGGCCTTCGCCGACGCCTCGCTGCACCTCGGCAGCCGAGAGGAGGTGCTGGTTGTCGCCGAGCCCCTCGCGGCCGGCCAGGTCATCACATCGAGCGACCTGGAGACGGTGCGCGTATCGACCGGGAGCGGCCTGCAGGTGGTCCCGGCCGGCGACGAGGCGAGCGTGGTCGGGAGCTCTGTGGCGGTGCCGCTCGTGGCGGGGGCGCTGTTGACCCGCGCCGAGGTGGGCTCGACCGCTCCGGTGGCGTCCGGCTCGGACGTGGTGGCCGTCGGGTTGAAGGCCGGCCAGTACCCCCCTGACCTCGCCCCCGGAGACCGGGTCCAGGTCGTACCGGTCACCTCGCCATCGTCATCCTCGCTGACCCCTACAGGGACTCCGGTTTCGGCCACGGTGCTGGCCGTTGACGTGGCGTCGGTTGCATCGGACAGTCCGACTGTGTTCTCCCTCCAGGTGTCGAGGAGTGACGCGGACGAGGTGGCGGCGCTCGCAGCTGCCAACGAGGCGAGCCTCATCCAGGTGGGCTCCGGTGCCGGGTGAGATGAGGCTCCGGTGAGCGTCGTGGCCCTTGGTGCGGTCCGTTCGTGTGGGGTGACGACCCTGGCCTTGGCGTTGGCCGCTACGTGGCCGTCGAGCCGGCGGGTGCTGCTGGCGGAGCTGGACCCGGCGGGCGGGACGCTCGCCGCCGCGTCGGGATGGCCACCCGAGCCAGGACTCGTGAGCCTGGCCGCCGCGGCCCGGCGCGCCAGTGATCCCGAGCTCGTGTGGGAGCACTGCCACGAGCTGACGGATGGGACAGCCGTGCTGGCCGGGCCGGCCTCGCCTGACCAGGCCCGTAGCGCCCTCGGGATGCTCACCGACCTTCTCCCTCGCCTCGGTGAGCTGGTCGCCGACGTGGTTGTTGACTGCGGGCGGCTCGCCGGTACATCTCCGAGCCCTGTGCTTTCGGGTGCCGATCAGGTGGTGTTGGCGGCACGACCGCGCCTCGCCGACCTGCACGCGCTGGCGAGCTTTCTCGAGACCAATCCGATCCTCCGACAAGACCCGCGCCTTGTGCTTGTGGGCGACGGCCCCTATAGCGACCAAGAGGTGGCCGACGCGCTCGGCGTCGAGGTAGCGGCCCGGATGCCTTGGGATCCTGACGCAGCGGCTTTGCTGGTATCGGTCCGGGCCTCGGCGCGCGAGCTGCGAGTCGCGCCGCTCGTGCGAGCTGCGAGGACCCTGGCCGACCAGCTGAGCGGCGACAAGGCGGGGACCGACACGTTGGAGCGCGCCGAGACCGCGCCTGGCACGCGACCGCGGCTAAGGGGGATGCGGGCCTGGCGACCCGAACCCTCGGCCCGGTCGACCAAGGGCTCGGCACCCGAGGAGGTATCCCGGTGACGATCGATGTCGCTCTCGTGGCCGATCTGCGCTCCGAGGTGCTGGCCGCCCTTTCGGAGAAGGAGCGTGCCTTATCCGATGGCGGCCGGCCGGGACTCGGGACCGGTGACGAGCAGGCGCTTGGGCGACAGTTGATCGCGGAGGCGTTGGAGCGTCGCGCCCGAGAGGCTCTCACCGTCGGGACCCCGCTCATGTCCCCCGAGGAAGAGGATGACCTGGCCCGGGCGACCTTCGACGCGCTGTTCCGCCTGGATCGGCTGCAGGGGTTGTTAGACGATCCCGAGATCGAGAACATCAACGCCAACGGCTTTGACGTCGTGTGGGTCCGTTACGCGGATGGGCGACGGGAACGAGTCGGGCCGATCGCGAACTCGAACGACGAGCTGGTGGAGATGTTGCGCACCGCTGCGGCCCGCATGGGGATCGGCGAGCGCCGCTTCGATCTCGGCTCGCCCAGCTTGTCGTTGCAGATGCCCGACGGCTCGCGCCTGTTTGCCCTCATGGCCCTCGCCGCCCAGCCATGCGTGTCGATCCGCCGGCACCGCTACCTGCGCGTCACGCCCGACGACCTCATCAAAAAGGGCACGCTCGATCTGGCGCTTCGCGAGTTCCTTCGTGCGGCGATGCGGGCCCGCAAGTCGTGCATCATCTGCGGCGGCATCGGCGCCGGTAAGACCACCCTGCTCCGGGCGATGGCCGCCGACATCCCACCGACCGAACGGCTCATAACCATAGAGGACTCCTTGGAGCTGGGCCTCGAGCGCTTTCCCGAGCTGCACCCTGACGTCGTCGCCCTCGAGGCCCGCGAACCCAACTTGGAGGGTGAGGGCGGGGTGAGCCTGGCCGAGCTCGTCCGCTTCGCGCTGCGCATGTCACCGGACCGAGTGATCGTCGGTGAGACCCGCGGCGAGGAAGTGCTCGCCCTCTTAAACGCCATGAGCCAGGGCACAGACGGGTCCATGGCGACACTTCATGCCTCGTCCTCAAAGGGCGCGTTCTCCAAGTTGGCCACCTATGCGGTCCAGGCCCCCGAACGCCTCCCGCTCGAGGCGACCAACCTTTTAGTGGCCAACGCCGTCCACTTCGTCATCCACCTGGCCCAAGACGGCGACCGGCGCTTTGTCTCCTCTGTCCGCGAGGTCGTCGATGCCGAGGGACAGATGGTGGTCTCCAACGAGGTCTTCCGTCCCGGCCCCGACGGCCGGGCCGTCCCCGGAGTGCCGCTACGAAGTGACACCCTTGATCAGCTCGCCGCGGTCGGCTTCGACCCCGGCCTGCTGGATCGGCCGCAGGGCTGGTGGGAGCAGTGATCGCGCTCGCCGGCCTTTGTGGAACGATCGTCGGCCTCGGCTTGGTGGTCATCGTGGCCGGCCTGCGCGGCGTCGAGCTTCCTCGCCCAGTCCGATCCAAGGGGCGCCCGCGAGCAGAACGGGCCACGCTCCGGTTCGGAACGGCCGTCGGTGCCGCCGTGGTCGTCGGGGCGGCTACCGGCTGGCCCGTGGGCGCCCTGTGGGCGGGCCTGGCCGGCTGGGGCGCACCGGGGCTGCTCACCGGCTCCAAGGGACGCGGCGAAGCAGTCGGGCGGATCGAGGCGGTGGCCGGGTGGTCAGAGATGCTCCGTGACACCATGGCCGGAGCCGCTGGCCTGGAGCAAGCCATCGTCGCCACCGCCACCGTGGCGCCGTTACCAATCCGGGCCGAGGTCGCCACCTTGGCGGTGCGCCTCGGAACTGAACGCCTCGCTCCGGCACTACGGGCCTTTGCCGACGAGGTGGCCGACCCGACCTGCGATCTCGTCGTCGCCGCTTTGGTGCTCGCCGCCGAGCACCAGGCCCAGCGCCTCGGCGAGCTGCTGGGCTCACTTGCCCAAGCCGCCCGCGACCAGGCCACCATGCGGCTTCGGGTAGAGGCCGGCCGGGCAAGGACCCGCACCTCGATCAAGGTCATCGTCGGTGCCACCGGCGGGCTCGCCTTAGGCCTCGCCGTGTTAAACCGCGGCTACCTCGCCCCGTATGGATCGGCCCTCGGCCAGTTCGTACTGTTGTTGGTCGGCGGCCTCTTCGCGGCGAGCTTCGTGTGGCTGTCGAAGATGACCCGCGCGGCTGAGCCCGAACGGTTCCTCAGGAAAGCTCCTGTGATCACGACTCGTGACGGACTTCTTGAGGCACGATCGTGATACTCGCCCTCTGCTGCGGCGCCGGGGTCGGCGGCGGCCTCTGGCTTATATTCCGTGGCCTGTACCCGCCCAGGCCCTCGCTCGCCCAAGCCCTCGCGCAGCTACGCCTGGTTCCCGAGCCCGCCCAAGTCCTCGCCCCCGAAGCTGACAGCGGTTTCGCCGCCCGACTTGGCCGGCCTGCGGCCCGTGTCCTTCATCGATCCGGTGCTGGCTGGCTGATCTCCCAACGAGCACGCCGAGACCTCGCGGTCTTGGACCGCAGCCCCGAACGCCACCTCGCTGAGAAGCTCACCTTGGCCCTCGTCGGCCTCCTGTTCGGGCCGGCCCTCGCGGCTCTCTTGTTGTTGGGTGGGGAGCACCTTTCCCTCACCGTGCCGTTATGGACCTCACTTTTTTTGATGGTCGGCGGGTTCGTCCTGCCCGACCTCGGCATCCGCGCCGACGCGGGACGCCGGCGGAGGGACTTCCGCCACGCCCTAGGCTCGTTTCTAGACCTGGTCGTCGTCGCGTTGGCCGGTGGTGGCGGGGTCGAGACCGCCCTCAGCGACGCGGCGAGCATCGGCAACAGCTGGGCGTTCGCCCTGATCCGCCGGGCACTCGACGGCGCCCGCCTCGCCCGAGAGACTCCGTGGTCAGCGCTCGGGAGGCTGGGCACCGAGCTCGGGATCGGCGAGCTGTCCGAGCTGGCCGCGTCGGTGGCGTTGGCCGGCACAGAAGGCGCGAAGGTCCGGGCGTCACTCGCGGCCAAGGCTGCCTCATTGCGTACCCACGAGCTGGCCGAGGCCGAGACCGCCGACCAGTCCGCCACGGAACGGATGAGCCTCCCCATCGTCATGTTGTTCGCCGGGTTCCTCTTTTTCATCGGCTTCCCGGCCGTCGAACGCGTCCTTACGGGCCTCTGACCATCAAGAAAGAGAAAGAAGGCGACCTTCAATGTTCCCTGAACTGACCATCTTCAGCCACCTGTTCCAGATCCTTCGCACCCGACGGCAGGCGATAAGAGCCGACCCCGAGGCCGGCTACTCGACCGAGACGGTCGTCATCACCGCCTTGTTGGTGGCCCTGGCTATTGCAGCGGTCGCGGTCATCGCCTCCAAGGTGCTGACCACCGCCCACAACATAAACACCGGGAACTGACCCACGCGATGGCCACGAGGAGGCTGCGCGCGCCAGAGCGCCGGCGCCGGCGCCGGTGGTGTCGCGCCGTGCGAGGTGACGAGCGCGGCTCGGTCTCGGCCGAGCTGGTACTCGCCACGCCGCTGTTGCTGGTCCTGATCATGGGCATAGTCCAGTTCGCCCTCTGGCAGCACGCCGAGCACGTAGCCGACGCCGTCGCCCAACAGGGCCTCGCCGTCGGCCGTCTCCAAGGCGAGACCGCAGCTGCCGGCCAAGCCGAAGCCCAAAGCGTCCTCGCCGAGCTCGGCACCGGCGTGCTCGTCGCTCCCGACATCACCGCCACTCGCACCGCCACGACCACCACCGTCGTAGTCACCGGTCACGCCGAGAGCGTCTTCGGCCTGTTCTCACTGCCGGTCACCGCAGTCGCCTCCGGCCCGACCGAGGATTACGCTGCCAACCTCCCGGAGTTCAGCAATTCTGAAGCCCCGAATGGCGGGAACATAGCTGCGGGAGGCGGCTAATGAGGCCGCTGCGACCCTTGGGTTCCCGAACTTCGGCCTGTCAACAGGTGGAGGAAGGCAGTGAACTACTCGGACCGGATGCGACGTGCCGTCCGAGGATCTTCAAT
>JBEKNX010000244.1:0-7060 GCA_049522375.1 Acidimicrobiales bacterium
TACATCCCTGGGCTCGGCGGAGCCCGCATAGAGGACACAGTTGTCGTCACCGGCTCCGGTTGCCAAGTACTCACCCTGACGCCGAAACAAGCCTAGGCACGGCCCGGGCCACGACAATTGCAGAACTGGAGAAGGGGCGCCGCCATGGCCGCTGTGTCGACGAACGACTTGAAGAACGGGATGACCCTCAACCTGACGGAGGGCCTCTTCTCGGTCGTCGAGTTCCAACATGTAAAGCCGGGCAAGGGCGGCGCCTTCGTACGGACAAAACTCAAAAACCTGCGTACCGGGGCCGTGATCGACCGCACCTACCGGGCCGACGAACGTCTGGACCAGGCCATCATCGAGAAAAGGGAAATGCAGTTCCTCTACACCGACGGCGGTGCCTACGTCTTCATGGACAACTCCGACTACGAGCAGCTGAACGCGCCGCGCCAGGCCCTGGGCAGTGCCGCCAATTTCCTGAAGGAGGGCGACTCGGCCCTGTTGCAGTTCTACGACGGCGAGATAATCGGCGTGGACCTGCCGGCGGCGGTCGAGCTCACCGTGACCCAGACCGAGCCCGGTGTGCAGGGGGACAGGGTCTCGGGAGCGAGGAAGCCTGCCGTCCTGGAGACGGGCATTACCGTGCAGGTCCCCCTGTTCGTCAACTCCGGGGACAAGGTGAAGGTCGACACGAGAAGCGGCGAGTACCTAACCCGCGTCGGGAGCTAGCCCTGTTAGGGCCGGGCGGCCGGCGGGGAGCTCGGGAGCGTGCCCTCGAGCTGCTCTACGAGTCTGAGATAAAAGAGCAGGCCGTCACCGACCTATTGGCCGAGCTGCCGGTGGCGCCCCAACCCTACGCCGCCGCCCTGGCCCGGGGCGTCGAAGAGCACCAGGCCCGCATCGACGAGCTCATCTCCAAGCACGCCATCGACTGGTCGCTGGACCGCATGCCGCTCGTGGACCGGGCGCTCATGCGCATCGCCACCCTCGAACTGGGCTGGCGGCCCGACGTCCCCACCAGCGTCGTCATCTCCGAGGCGGTCGAGCTGGCCAAGGCGTACTCGACTGAGGACTCCAGCGGCTTCGTCAACGGCATCCTGGCCACAATTGCCCACGAGCTCCGGCCCGACGAGGATAAGCTCGGCGTTCGACCGTGAAGCAAGTTCTGGTTCGGGGGGGCACGGTGGTGGACGCCACCGGCTCCCGGGTGGCCGACGTGCTGGTGAAGGGCGAGGTCATCGTTTCAGTGGAGCCCGGTGCCGGGGCCGGCGGTGCCCCGCCGGGGGCGGTGGAGCTGGATGCCGGCGGGTGCGTGGTGGCCCCCGGCTTGGTCGACCTGCACGCTCACCTGCGCGAGCCGGGCGCCGAGCAAGCCGAGACGATCGAGTCGGGCTCCCGGGCCGCCGCCCTCGGCGGTTACACCGCCGTGGTGGCCATGCCCAACACCGAGCCCTGCACCGATTCCGCCGCCGTGGTCCGCCATGTGCTCCACCTGGCCAAAGGAGCGTGCTGCGACGTCCACCCGGCCGGGGCCATCACCGTGGGGCGCCAGGGGCGGGCGCTGGCCCCGATGGCCGAGATGGTCGCTCTGGGGGTGCGCATCTTCACCGACGACGGCAACGGGTTACAGGACGCCGCCCTCATGCGCCGCGCCCTGGAGTACGCCTACGAACTGGGCGCCGTGGTGGCCGACCACTGCGAGGAGGCATCTTTGGTGGGCCGCGGCTGCATGAACGAAGGCGACCTTTCCAGCCTGCTCGGCCTGCCCGGCCGGCCGGCCGTCTCCGAGGAGGTGATGGTGCTGCGCGACCTCGCCCTGGCCCGTCTGACGGGCGCCCGCCTGCACCTGCTGCACCTCTCGGCGGCCGCTTCGGTGGCCGCCGTGCGTCACGCCAAAGCGGGCGGGGCCGCCGTCACTGCCGAGGTGACCCCCCATCACCTGGCGCTGACAGAACAAGCCGTCGGGGACTACGACACCGTTTTCAAGGTCAACCCGCCCCTGCGGGCGGCGGCCGACATGGCCGCCCTGCGCCAAGGTCTGCGCGACGGGACGTTCGACGCCGTGGCCACGGACCACGCCCCTCACCCGCCGGAGGCCAAGCAGGTGGCTTTCGGCGACGCCGCCCCCGGCATGGTCGGCCTGGAGACGGCTCTGGCCGTTGTGCTGTGGGCGATGGGGGAGCCTGGGGCGCCAAGCGCGACGACGGGGGGGCCGAGCATGACGGCGGGGGAGCCAGGCATGACGACGGGGACGACGGGCATGACCATCGAGCGCGTCCTGGCCCTCATGTCGTGGCAGCCGGCGCGCATCGCCGGGCTGTCGGGGGTGCACGGCGGCCCGTTGGTGCCGGGGGCACAGGCCAACCTGTGCGTGATCGACCCGGCCCGGGCCTGGCAGGTGGAGCCAGGCGCCTTGGCCAGCCGCAGCCGCAATACCCCCTTTGCCGGCCTCGCCCTGATGGGCAAGGTGCGCCATACGGTCCTGGCCGGCGAGCCCGTCGTGGTCGCCGAGGAAGCGCAGCGATGAACCTGGCCTGGCGGCCAGGGCTGTTGACCCTGTCCGACGGCTCGGTGTTCGAGGGCGAGGTGCTGGCCGAGCCGGTGCCGGCGGCGGGGAGGGCTGGACCGGCCAGGCCGCCCCGCCCGGCCGCCGGCGAGGTGGTCTTCAACACCGTCATGACCGGCTACCAGGAGGTCCTGACCGACCCGTCCTACGCCGGCCAGGTCATTGCCTTTACCTACCCGCACATCGGCAACTACGGCGTTGCTCCCGACGACGACGAGAGCCGCAGGCCCTTTTGCCGGGGCGTCATCGTACGCGAGCTCACGGCCCGGCCGAGCAATTGGCGGGCGGCTGAGACCTTGCCCGGGTTCCTGCACCGCCACGGCCTGGCGGCCATAGCCGGGATAGACACCCGGCGCCTTACCCGCCAGCTGCGCGACGCCGGGGCCATGCCGGGGGCGTTCGGGCCGGTGGACGGGGACGA
Organism: Acidimicrobiales bacterium; assembly: GCA_049522375.1. Taxonomy (GTDB): domain Bacteria; phylum Actinomycetota; class Acidimicrobiia; order Acidimicrobiales; family Palsa-688; genus Fen-671. The sequence continues at coordinate 2,973 of JBEKNX010000244.1, forward strand.
GGGCTCTTTCGACGAAGCCGGCCTGCTGGCGGCGGCCCGGGCCGAGCCGCCCACCGACGGGCGCGACCTGGTGAGCGAGGTGAGCTGCACCAGTGCCTACCGCTACGGGGACGGCCCGTTCGAGGTCGTGGCCTACGACTTCGGCATAAAGCGCAACATCCTGCGCAACTTGGCCGCTGTGGCCAGCGTGACGGTCGTGCCGGCCTCCACGCCGGCCGAGGAAGTGCTGGGCCTGGGCCCTGACGGGGTGTTCCTGTCCAACGGGCCCGGGGACCCGGCGGCGGTGGCCGGGGCGACCGGCGCCGTGCGCGACCTGCTGGGCAAGGTCCCCGTCTTCGGCATCTGCCTGGGCCACCAGATCCTGGCCCAGGCCCTGGGCGGGAGCACTTTCAAGCTCCCCTTCGGCCACCACGGCGGCAACCACCCCGTCCGGCGCCTGTCGACCGGGACGGTCGAGATCACCAGCCAAAACCACAATTACGCCGTGGCCCCCGGGACCCTCGATGGGCGGGCCGAAGTCAGTCACGTAAACCTCAACGACGGGGTCATCGAGGGCTTCGTGTGCGAGGACGTGCCCGCCTTCTCGGTGCAGTACCACCCCGAGGCCGGCCCCGGCCCCCACGACGCCCGTTACCTCTTCGCCGAGTTCGCCGACCTCATGCGCCGCTATGGCTCGGGCGGCGCGGGAGGGCGGCGCGTTGCCTAGACGGGAGGACATCAGCTCGGTCCTCGTCATCGGCTCCGGCCCCATCGTGATCGGCCAGGCGTGCGAGTTCGACTATTCCGGGACTCAGGCGTGCCGGGCGCTGTCGGCCGAGGGCTACCGGGTGGTGCTCGTCAACTCCAACCCCGCCACCATCATGACCGACCCCGAGATCGCCGCCCGCACCTACATAGAGCCGCTGGTCCCGGAGATCCTGGAGGCCGTCATAGCCCGGGAGCGCCCGGACGCCCTGCTGCCGACCCTGGGGGGCCAGACCGGGCTCAACCTGGCCATGAAGCTGCACGAGTCGGGGGTGCTGGCCCGTTACGGCGTGGAGATGATCGGGGCTGACGCCACCGCCATCGCCACCGCCGAGGACCGGGGACTTTTCCGGGCGGCCATGACCGAGATCGGCCTGGCCGTGCCCGACTCGGGCTTTGCCCGCACCCTCGACGAAGCGTTGCGGACCGGCGACCGGGTGGGTTACCCGGTGATAGTGAGGCCCTCGTACATACTGGGCGGGGGCGGGACGGGCATCGCCGACGACCGGGCCGGCCTCGAACGGGCGGCGGCGGCCGGCCTCGACGCCAGCCCCATCAGCGAGATCCTGATCGAGCGTTCGATCGCCGGTTGGAAGGAGTACGAGCTCGAGGTCATGCGCGACCGGGCGGACAACTGCGTGATCATCTGCTCGATCGAGAACTTCGACCCGATGGGCGTGCACACCGGCGACTCCATAACCGTTGCCCCTGCCCAGACCCTCTCGGACGTCGAGTACCAGAAAATGCGCGACGCCGCCTTTGCCTGCATCCGCCGCATCGGGGTGGAGACCGGCGGGTCCAACATCCAGTTCGCCATCAACCCCGCCAACGGCGAGATGGTGGTCATCGAGATGAACCCGCGCGTGTCGCGTTCGAGCGCCCTGGCCTCCAAGGCCACGGGGTTCCCCATAGCCAAGATCGCCGCCCGCCTGGCCGTGGGCTACACCCTGGACGAGATCCGCAACGACATTACGGGCGAGACCCCGGCCAGTTTCGAGCCCACCATCGACTACGTAGTGACAAAAGTACCCCGGTGGGCGTTCGAGAAGTTCCCCGACATCCCCGACATCCTGGGCACCCGGATGCAATCGGTGGGGGAGGCCATGGCGATCGGGCGCAGCTTCCCCGAGTCGTTGCAAAAGGCGCTGCGGTCGCTGGAAACGGGCCGGGCCGGGCTCAACTGTGACCCGGTGGAGAAGCTCTACGCCACCATGAGCGACGAAGAACTGGTGGCCAAGGCGTCGGTGGCCACGCCCGACCGGCCCTTCCACCTGGAGGCGGCCCTGCGCCGCGGCGTTCCGGCCGATCGGCTCAACCGGGAAAGTGGCGTGGACCAGTGGTTCTTGGACCAGATAAGCCTCATTTGCGACGAGCGGTCCCGCCTCGCCGCCCTGGGGGGGCCGGCGGCGCTCGGGCGCCGGGACTGGCGGCGGGCCAAGAGGCTCGGCTTCTCGGACGCCCAGCTGGCCTACCTGTGGGCAACGACCGAAGCCGATGTGCGCTCGGCCCGCCTGGCCCACAGCGTCCGGGCGACCTTCAAGACCGTCGATACCTGCGCCGCCGAGTTCGCCGCCAGCACGCCCTACCACTACTCGACCTACGAGGACACCGATGAGGTCACGGCGTCGTCCCGGCCCAAGGTCGTGATCCTCGGCTCGGGCCCCAACCGCATCGGCCAAGGCGTCGAGTTCGACTATTGCTGCGTCCAGGCCAGTTTCGCCTTGCACGACGCCGGTTTCGAGACGGTCATGGTCAATTGCAACCCCGAGACCGTCTCGACGGACTACGACACCAGCGACCGGCTCTACTTCGAACCTGTGACCAAAGAAGACGTGCAAAATGTCCTGGACGTCGAACAGGCCCGGGGCGAAGTGGCCGGGGTGATCGTCGCCCTGGGCGGGCAGACCCCGCTAAAGCTCTCCTCGGCCCTAGATCCGGGTCTCGTCATGGGCACCTCCCCGGCGTCGATCGACCTGGCCGAAGACCGTGAGCGCTGGAACGCCCTGTGCGAAAAGTTGCGCATCCCCCAGGCCGCCGGGGGCACCGCCACCAGCCTGGAGGAGGCGCTCGCCATCGCCTCCAAGGTGGGTTACCCGGTGCTGGTCCGTCCCAGTTACGTGCTGGGAGGCCGGGCCATGGAGATCGCTTACTCCGAGGAGGACCTCGAGCGGGCCATGGGCGCCATGACCGCGTCGGGCAGCCTGGGGCGGGAGGGGGGGCTGTCGGCGGAGCGGCCCGTGCTGGTCGACAAGTTCCTGGAGGACGCCATCGAGGTGGACGTGGACGCCGTGCGCGACCGCTCCGGGGAGACGCTCATCGGCGCGGTCATGGAGCACGTGGAAGAAGCGGGGGTGCACTCCGGCGACAGCGCCTGTGTCGTCCCGCCCCCGACGCTGAGCTCGTCGGTGGTGCGGGTGATCCAGGGGTACACCAGAGAGATCGGCGATGCCCTCGAGGTGAAGGGCCCCCTCAACGTCCAGTACGCCGTCCAGCGCAGCGCCGAGGGCCTAACGTCGGTCTTCGTGATCGAAGCCAACCCCCGGGCCAGCCGGACCGTGCCCTTCGTCTCCAAGGCCACCGGGGTCCCCTTGGCCAAGGTGGCGGCGAGAGCGATGGCCGGAGCAACCCTGAGCGAGCTGCGGGCCGAAGGCCTGCTCCAGGCGCCCGTCACCGGGTACGTCAGCGTAAAAGAGGCCGTCCTGCCCTTCGACCGCTTCCCGGACGCCGACAGCCTGCTCGGGCCGGAGATGCGCTCGACGGGGGAGGTCATGGGGATCGCCGAGAGCTTCGGGCTGGCGTTCGCCAAGAGCCAGCTCGCCGCCGGCGACAACCTGGCCGACGGGGGCACGGTGTTCTTCTCGGTAGCCGATCGTGACAAGCCCGCCGGCCTCGAGGCCGCGGCGCGCTTTGTCCAAGCCGGCTTTTCGATCGCGGCGACGTCAGGCACGGCCGCCTACCTCCAAGAAGCTGGCCTGCCCGTAGCCACCCTGGTGGCGAAGGTGACGGCCACGGCCGCGGCAGCGCCGGTGGAGGGCAAGGGAAAGGGCCGGCGGCCTCCGGCCGCCGGTGCGCTCGTTGGCACGTCCGCCACCAGTGCCGGGGCCACCAGTGCCGGGGGCGCGGGTGCCGGGGGCGCGGGTGCCGGTGCCGGGGAGCAGGCGGTGGACGCGGTAGAGCTGATCCGATCGGGCCAGGTGCAACTAGTGGTCAACACCCCCCGGGGACGCGGGCCCCGGGCGGACGGCGCCCGCATCCGCCGGGCCGCCCGCCAGTACAAGGTCCCCCTGCTCACCACGGTGGCGGCGGCGCGCGCCGCGGCCGCCGGAGTGCTCGAGCGGGCCAAG
>JBEKNX010000245.1:0-7055 GCA_049522375.1 Acidimicrobiales bacterium
TGTGATCTCTGTGGCGATCCTGCGAGCACTCGACGGCAACACCGTACGAGTGGTCCACGCGCGACGACCTACCAAGCCGCCGAGCGGAGTTTAACCAGTCTCACGCTCCTTGGTGGGCCGCATCGTAGGCCATGTTTACTTCAGTGGGCACGCGTCCTCGCTCACCAACGGAATAGCCCTGCTTACGTGCCCACTCTCGTAGTTCGGCCGGTGATTCTCCACGTGGCGCCGCAGGCCTGGATTTGGTCTTCGGAATTCTTGCCTCGGACGAGCGCACAGCGGATTTCTTGGGGCCGGTCCCAAGGCTGCCGAACCGCTCGGCTGCGGCCTGCTTCGACACCCCCAAGACCATCGCAACTTGACCCCAGCTCCGGCCATTTGCCCTGGCCGACGCCACGGCATCGGCAAGAAACGTCTTTCCGCCAATCCTGAGCCCGGCTCCCTCGCCGTTACCGACCTCCTGCCACAATGTACAGAAATGCAGACTGTCGATGTAGTTGATATCCTCAGAGCCGTCTCTCTTGGTACCGTACTGGACCGGCTGCCCGAATAAGCGTCGTTGGTAACGGTCCCTGACTACTGCCGTCGATATATATCCCACAGCACGGATTGCGGAGAAAGACATCCTCCACTGGGCGCTGTCTGCCTTCAGAATGTGGATAGCCGGGTAGTCGCCGGCTGTTACCTCGCCGCAGGGCGAAATTGCACCGTACTGCAATTTCTTTCGACTATCGAAAGGATTCACGATCCCATAAGCCTTCCCGAGCTGCAGTAGTTGCCGGTCCGAAAGCAGCTTAGGTGGTTCCGCAGAACCTATCACCTGCCCCAGCACCCCATAGTCGACCCGCCTATCGCCTCGACAGTGCGCAATAACATACGAAAGGCCCAAAGTGCCGTAACTGGAGGCGGGCGTATATCTGGCCTGACAGAAAAGCGACTTCACGGGGCCGACACCAGGGGCCGAGGCCACGATGCCTTTGGGAAGGTTTTGTGGCCGGGTCGCCCATGGCCGCCGTGCCTGGGCGAACACGGGAGGAATGCCGATCTGGCGCGACGAGACGAAAGCGAGGATCGTGATTATGTCGGCATGTTCTGGTCAAACTGGCGGCGCAGGGTCGTACTGGATGGCACGTCGAACCTGTCGAGCGCGCTCCTCGCCTGCAAGGCGACGAACGAGGCGCAGTGCCATGTCGATCCCGGCGGAGACGCCCGAGGCGGTGATCACCTCACCCGAGTCGACCCAGCGGTCCGAAGGCCTGAGTTCGATCGTCGGGTCGAGTTGGTGGAGCAGGTCCAGCTGCTCCCAATATGTCGTGGCCGGCCTATGGTTCAGGATCCCAGCGGCCGCGAACACGAGGGAGCCGGTGCATACGCTGGTCATCAGCGTCCCGTCATCCCTACGGCGGCGGACCCAGTCGAGCACCGTCGCGTCGATCAATAAAGGACGGGTGCCCTGACCTCCTGGAAGGACCAGAACATCCAGAGGGGGCGCATCCGCCCAACTGTGTGCGGCGCGGACGACGAGACCTTTGGCGCATTGGACGTCTCCGGCAGCACGCGCCAAGGTAACGACCTGTCATCCGTCCTCTGGCCAATTACCCGTCCAGTTGGCGAGGACCTCCCAGGGGCCGACGGCGTCGAGCTCTTCGACACCTCCGAACAGCATGATGCCGATGGTGTGCACGGCCTTCGACGCTAATTGGCAGACGGGGGCAGCCGCGAGTAGTACCCCGAGTCCCCTTCGAGCCAGTTGCCGGTCTTGGCGTCCACCAGCTCGACCAGGAACAGCCCTTCCCCGACCGGTCCTGTGTCCACCGCCCAGACGAGGTGGGCCTTGGGGTACTGGGCGTTTGTCAGTTGGACCGGGCTCGCCGCAACCGCCCAAGACCCTCTTCCGTTAGCCCTCTCTGCGGCATGCACCGCCGCCTCTTTGGGCACCGTCGCCGCCGAGGCCTGGGCGGGGGTGGCGACGAAAATGGTGAGGTCGATCTTTTTGACTGCAGCTATGAAAGCCTTTGCCAATGGGGGCAGGGCCTTGGCCGAGGCCAGGGTTGTGCCAAGGACCGTCGCTGCCAACCCGAGCGCCAGGGCGAGCGCCACGGCGCGCGCCTTTGTCATGAGCATGGACCGCATCGCGTCTCGCTCCGGATCGTAGCCAACTCGCCTCTCAGCTCCCCAGTCAGTGCTGCTAGGTTGCACATTCTGTCGTCACCCGGGCGATTGCCGTTTTGGGCGCGGAGCCGTCTGCACTGCGCTGGCGTGTTGTCAGTCCACGCCTTCCGCAGGCGCCGTAACCTCAGTTCTGCGCAAGGTGACAAAGCCCAAGGTTGGCTACCGGTATGGGAAGTCCTTCCCCCCCCGCTTAGCTTAGACAGCCCTCCCTAATGAAGCCGCGACCCGCGTACCCAGAGTGCGCGCGAACCTTCCCTCCGATGAAGACCCATGGCACGTGCACATTCCAGAGGCTCGCCACGGGCGGAGCCATGGTCAGCGCCCTCCTCGCCGGTGGGGTGGCCTCTGCGGCAGCCGCGCCACGTCCGCTGGAGCGGGCTCCTCAAGCCGTGGCAGTACCGGCGTGCGCTTCGTCGCAACTGACCATCGGTGGCGTCGGGGCCAGCGCGGCGGCGGGTACTGGGATCGTGACGCTACGAGCCACGAACATCTCTAGGTTCACGTGCGGGGTCGAGGGCCGGCCGCACGTGTCCTTTATCGAAGCAGTTGGCTCGGCGATCCCAGTGCGCGTCAGCCACGACGGTCCTGGACCTGCCTTCGCGGCACCGAAGCCTGTCGTTCTCGCTCCCGGGGCGAAAGCGGGCTTCGTGATGACCTCGGCAGACGACATGGGCCCGAAGTTCGCTTGTCGGACCGCCGCCGAGCTGAAGGTGACCTTCCCTCGGGTCGGCGGCACCACCGTGCTGACGGCGAACGGCCCGAGCGAGTACCTGCTCTGCGCCGTGCCCCCGGTCATCCCACTCGTGAACGTCTCGTCGCTCGTGAGCGGGCACGAGGCCGACCTCTACGCGCCGGCGTCGACCGTCCGGTCGAGTTTGCCCGCGGCCGCGGCGACAGAGGTAGCCCGCTTTGTCGCACGCGCCGCCACCGGCTTCGACGGTCCGGTGCAGCTGAGCTACACGGCCGGCACGAGCGTCGGCGGCGCACCAACCACGTTGGATGCAACTATCGCGTCAGCGACGAGCTGGTCGTACCAGGCATCGCCCTCGATCTTCTCTGTGCGCTCTTGGGGCACCTCCGCGGCCGTCTTCATGAACCCTAGGAACGAGCCCCCAGGGCTTTACTCATGCGTCCGCTCAGCCCCCCGCGCCGCCTGGGCGTGCCGCAACGACGCCAGCGCGGCGATGGGCGGCCGCGCCGAGCTGCTCGGCCCAAGCCCGCAGGTGGCGCTGCTCGACGGGCTCCAAAACGCCGTGACGGTGTACGCAAACCCGGCTTCCCTCGGAAATCATGTCGCTGCCGAGGCGCCTCACCTCCTCGATCAAGGAGCCGGTGCCGACGCGGAGTGGTGCCTGCTGTATGGGCCGGTCGGCAACCCCGTCGCCTTCGTGTGCCTGGGCACCGGCGGCATCATCGCTCGCTATCAAATGCCCCAAGCGGTTACGAGCAGCAGCTACGTGACCGCCGTGCTAACGAGTGAAGCGCGATCTCTCCCTCCATGGGCCCTCAAGGTGCCCGGGCCCTTGCCGGATGCGGCAACTCAGACGTTGCCTCGGGTCGCTTCCGGGTCGCCAGCCGGTCGCCTCGAGCCTCCACCGGCCATGGCGGCGCCACCGTCCCAAGCGGGCACAGTGCTCGTGAGAGGCCTAGAGAACCCGACCGTCTGGCTCGGTCCTCGGAGCCTTTACCTCGTCACATCTTCAGCAGGCTCGTCCGGGGCCGACACCATCAGACGGTTAGGCCTGACCGGGAAAACCGAAGCCACCGGGCACCTCCCCGGGTTGCTGACCAGCTGGCCCCGCCTGGTGCTCTCGGGCGGCAGCATGTGGGTCACGGTCTGGCACCACACCAGCGGTACCGCAGGGGCGCTCGAGCTCATTGGCCTCAACCCGGCCAACCTTCGCGTCCGGCACCTGCTCACCCTCGGTGGGCCGCCCGAGGGCGGCTTGGCCGCCGCGGGGGGCTGGGTGTGGGCCGAAACGAGCCGCTACCTGGCGAAAGTGTCCCCGCTGACGGGCACGCTCACGGGCACCGCCGCCCTGCCGGCGCCGCGCACCGAGGACTTGGCCAGCGACAGTACGGGCAAGGTGTTGGCGTCGGCGCACTTCGACGACGTCGTCGACCTCCTCAACCCCTCCACGGGGAGCACCGTAGCCAGCTACAAAGGGGGGCAAGGCGAAGGCGCACAGATTGCCGGTATCACTGACGGGCAGGTCTTCACCGAGACCGGCACCGGGAACAGTTCGATCTTCCAGCGCCTGGACCTCGTCGACGGCAAGTTCCACAGCGTTTACGGGTGGGGTTACAGCCCTCAGCTTGTCGTCTCAGGCAACAGGTTCCTGTTCAACGCCTACGCAGGTTACGGGGCTACAGCCAAGGCTCCTAACTACTGCGGCGTGAGCGCGACGGGCAAGCCATTGGCCCTGCTGCCGGGCCCGGCCACCCCTCTGCAAGGAAGGGCCGTGGGCTACGCCATAGGCGCCTTATATTACCTGACGACACCACCGCAGAGCACCGAGGTCGACCTCGACAGGGTCGGCCTGCCCGGGTGCCGTTAGCGCTCGCGAGGCTGAACCTGGGCTTCGGCAGTAGACAAGCCGCTACCTGCCTAGCGCCAAGCCGGAGCTTGGCCAACGTCGTTAGGTCCCAGATCTGCCGGTCGGCGTGCACCGCGGGCTAGCGGCCGCGCTCCTAGGCGAGTACCGAGTCGGCATCGTTCCCGAGCAAGCCGTCGTCCGTTGCCGATGAACTGGTCCATCACCCAGAACCCTCGGGACGTCGGCGACGATCTGAGCAGGCGCCGATGCCTCCGGCGTAGTTTCCGAGGCGCGCCCCCTTTGCCGCCGGGTTACACTCGTGCGCCCGGCTCATAACGAGCCCCGCCAATCGCCTGGGCCTGTATGCCCATTGAAAGGACACGAGCATGTCTCACCTGGGGAAGTCGCATCTCGTAATCATGTTCACAGTGGGCCCTGACGCCGTGGCCGAAGGAGACCGGATCTTCGCCAGCCACGGTGAATGGATGAAGGACCACCCCCGCGGGGGCGATGTGGCGCTGCGGGACTACAGCATCTCCAAGGGCCCGGAACTTTCGAACCCGCTCGACCCGAGCTCGGAGCCGACCGGCAGGACGATCTTCGTCCTTGATGAGTACTACGAGTCACCGGCCGGGATCACCGCCCATTGGCAGGCCACCAGCACCTGGGCGGACTTCGCCGCTGCGCTCGACTGGATGGGCAAGGCGACGGTAGCGACGCTCCACAACGGCACCGTTGTCCAGGGGCTTTGGTAAGCGGTCGTCGCATTTTGAGGGACGTACCAGGAGCGGCGGACGGTGTCGGGCTGGAGGTACGTACAGAACAACGACGGAACCAGGCCAGTCTGGTTTGGCGCCGACGGGGGCGAGTAGCCGGGGGGAATCGCACCCGGCTCTCTCAGAACCGGACGTGACAGTCTCCCGTCATGGGGCTCCAATCGTCGGCGTTGAGCCAGAGGACGGTCTCTTGGACATCGTCTGGGGCGACAGCTAGGACGTACTCCAATGCCATCTCGATCGCAGATGGGTTCCCGGGGTCGGTCACGCGACCATCATTGCCGCTCCGATCAATCCATCTGGAACACGCCACGACCGCGATCGCAGACGTCGCAGCCGAGCAGATCAGACGGGTCGGCGCTCGTCCACCGTGGTACCAGGGCGCGCCAGAGCGAGCGGCCCGCCCAAGAATTACGACGTTCCCTGTTCCCTGGGTTTCGCGAGGGTGGCACCGCGCGACCTATCGGACCGGTAATGGACGGTGGTGATGGCCACGCGAGTGGTCTGATGGTGTCCGATCGGCCGGCTTCGGCTCCGACGTCTGTGAGGAAGGCGCCGACCGGGTGCCTCTGATTGAAAGGACACTGACGGTGAAGTACATGATCCTGACGTTCGCTTCACAGCAGCACTACCAGGAGATGGTCGGCCAACCCTCGGAACAGACCGCGTGGACCAAGGAAGGCTGGGCGGCGCTGGGGACGTTCATGCAAACGTTCAACCAGGAGTTGCTGGACTCGGGCGAGCTGGTCGAGACCCGGGGCCTGAGCGCTCCGGTGCATACTCGGCGGGTCCAGTTCAAAGCTGGCGCCCCGGTGGTCACCGACGGCCCCTACGCCGAGGCCGAGGAGGTGCTCGCCGGCTACTGGGTCGTGGAGTGCGAGAGCTTCGACCGGGCGACCGAGATCGCCTCTCGGTTTGCCAGCTGCCCCGGTCCCGACCACGTCCGGGCACGCGCCTATGCGGATGTGCGGCCGATCGACGAGCATCAGCCGGACTTCGAGGGCTGAACGTGAAGGGCGGTCGCCGGTGACCGCGACTGAGACGGAGGACCTGCTGCGCCGCCTGGCGCCGCAGGTCCTTGGCGCGGTGGTCCGCCGCTATGGCAACTTCGACCTCGCTGAGGATGCCACCCAGGAGGCGCTGGCCGCGGCCGCGCTGCAGTGGGCGCAAGACGGGCCGCCTGACAACCCCAGGGGTTGGCTCATCACCGTCGCGTCGCGCCGGCTCGCCGACCTCCTGCGCTCCGAGCAGGCGCGTCGTCGCCGAGAAGAGACCGTCGGCGGGTGGGCACTGACCGAGCGCGGCGCGCCCCGGGCGGACGAGCGCCGTTCGGGTGACACCGACGACACGGTCGTACTGCTGTTCTTGTGCTGCCATCCGTCGCTCTCGGTCGCCTCACAGATCGCCCTGACGCTGCGAGCAGTCGGGGGGCTGAGCGCCGCCGAGATCGCTCGTGGCCTGCTCGGGTCCGAGCAGATGGTGACTCGTCGGATCACCCGGGCGAAGCAGTCGATCAAGAACAGCGGCGTCCCCTTCGCCCTCCCGGCCCCCGACGAAATGGAGGGCCGGT
>JBEKNX010000246.1:0-7052 GCA_049522375.1 Acidimicrobiales bacterium
CCGGCGAGCTGGCGGGCCGGCGCCAGCAACTGGCCGATATAGGTCGAAAAAGCCAGGAAGGTCCCCAGGGTGATCTCGTGGTGGAGGGCCAGCCAGCCGCCCAGGGCCAGGATGGTCACCTGCCCCATGGCGGGGATGGCCTCCAGGAGCGGTTGGTAACGGGACTGGAGGCGGACGGCCCGCATCTGGGAGCCGTACAGCTTGGCCGAGGCCCGGGCGAGGCGCTCCAGCTCGGCCCGTTCCTGCCCGAACGCCTTGACCACCCGCACGCCGTTGACGTCCTCGTCCACGATCTGGGCGACGTCGCCCTCGCGCTGCTGGCCGTCCCAGGTGGCGGGGAAAATGCGCCAGCGCATCCGGTAGGAGACGAACAGCAGGGCCGGGGCCACGGTCAGGCTCACCAGCGCCAGCAGGGGCGACAGGTAGACCATCACGCCCAGCGAGACCAGCATCAACAGTACGTTGCCGCTCATGATGGGGAAGAAGCTGAGCAGACCCTGCACCAGGGTCGAGTCGGAGTTGGCCCGGGCCACGAGCTGGCCGGTCGGCATGCGGTCGAGGTTGTCGAAGTCCATCGACTGGAGATGGTCGTGCATGTCGTTGCGCAGGTCGTACTGCACGGCCAGGGCTACCCGGCCCCCCCGGTAGCGGCGGACGTAGGCGAAGCCGAAGCCGGCCAGGGCCAGGCCGACCAGGAGCACCAGCCACGGCCACAGCGGCGTGCTGTGGCTGAGGATGACGCCGTCGACGATCTCCCGCTCTATCAGCGGGACAATGGTCTGGCACGTGCTCCCGAGCACGGCGGCGCCAAGCGAGAGCACCACGTCGCGGCGGTGCCGGAGCATGTAGCCCCACAATCGCCTTACCCATCCCGGCGGCGCCGTCGCGGTAGGGGAGGAGGGTTGCACTGCTACCGGCTCAGGATAACGGGGTAGGCCCTCCAAACGGCCTGCCCGCCCCGCCCGCCGCGCCGGGCCCCCGGCCCGCCCCGTGCGCCCCGCCCCGTGCCGCCTATGCGCTCCGGACGATCACGTCGGCCCGGTCGCGCCCCTGAAAGACCCGCTCGGCGTTGGGCTGGTCGACCACGAGGGCCCACTGCCTGGCCTCGTCCAGGCTCCTCCCGAAGGCGACATGCCGGGCTACGAGCCGGGAGAGGCGGACCTGCTCGTCGAGCTCGACGTACCACGCCTCGTCGAGCAGGGCCCGGAGCCGGTCCCACGGCGGTGCGGCGTCGAGCAAGTAGTTGCCCTCCGTCACCACCAGGCGCACGCTGGGGGGTACCGGGATGGCGCCGGCGATGGGCTCCTCGAGATCCCGGCGGAACGCCGGGGCGTACACGGTTTCGCCGAGCTCGTGGTGCAGCCGGTCCAGGAGGGCGATATAGCCGTGGACGTCGAAGGTGTCGGGCGCCCCCTTCCGGGAGGCGCGCCCGAGCCGCTCGAGCTCGACCTGGGCGAGATGGAACCCGTCCATCGGTACCAGCGCCGCCATCGGCCCGAGCCCTTCGATGAGCAGGCCGGCGAGCGTCGACTTGCCGGCGCCAGGCGCCCCGGCGATGCCCAGCACGGCGCGCCGGCCTTGCCCGGTGAGCTCCCGGGCCCGCGCCTCCAGCGCTGACAGGTCCCAGGCGTCACCGGGACCGTTGCCCGGGCCCGGCGCGCCCCCCTGGTGAGCGGCTTCTCCAGTGACGCCGTCACATTAACGGATGGGCTACCTGGCCCGCCCTACGCTCGGGGCCCTCAGCGGGAGCGCCCGCGCCCGTACCCGCGTCGGGGAGGCGAGGCGAGGCCGGCGAGGGCAGGGCGGCGAGGGCGAGGACGCCGCCCCCGATAGCTACCACCGCGCCCACGCCCAGGGACAGGCGGCCTCCGCTCATAAACGCGGTGCGCGCCGTGAGGGCCAGCAGCGCTCCCGTGGTGCTTCCGGCGTGCTCCGCCACGGCCAGGGCGCCACCGAGAGAGCCGAGAATGGTGTGGGTAACGGCAGGGGCCAAATGGTGGCCGGCCAGGGCCGAGGTCATGCGGTCCTGGTACCGGGTCGACAGCACGCTCCCGATAACGGCCACGCCCAGCGCCCCGCCGACCTGAAGGGAAACGGAGTTGGTGGCCGAGCCGACCCCGGCGTCGCTCTGGGGGACCGACCCTATGACCGAGTTTGTTGCCGTGGGGAGCAGGAGTCCGGCACCCAGGCCGATCAGCAGCAGGCCGGGCAGGACGTCGACGTAGGTCGTTGTCACCGAGGAATGGGCTGAGACCTGCCACAGGCCGCCGGCGACGGCGGCGAGACCGGCGAAAACGGTGAACCTGGGCCGGGTGGCCCGGGTGAGCAGCGGGGACAGTGCCGCGCTCACGGCCAGGACGAAGGCGATGGGCAGGATGCGCAGGCCAGCTCCCAGGGGCGAATAACCGAGGTCGAACTGCAGGAACTGGGTCGACACGAACAGCCCGCCGAGCAGGCCGAAGAGCCCCAGGCATTCCGCCGCCAGCGCCACCGAGAACCGGCGGTCGGAGAAGAAGCCCAATTTCAACATCGGGTGGGGGCTGCGGCTCTCCCAGCCGACAAAGGCGGCCAGCACGACCACGCTGGCCACGCCGACCCCCACCACCGCGCCCGAGGCCCAACCCTGGACCGGGGCCTCGATGATGGCCCACAGGAGCAGCCCCAGCCCAGCGATCGACAGCAGCGCCCCGACCGGGTCGGGACGGTCGGCGGTGGGGTTCTTGGAGTCGGGCACCAGCAACAGGGCGGCGGCGAAAGCGGCGATGGCGATCGGGACGTTCACGAGGAAGATGGAGCCCCACCAGAACCTCGACAGCAGAAGGCCACCGGCGATGGGGCCGATGGCGATCCCGAGGCCGATGGTGCCACCCCAGATGCCTATGGCCCGCGCTCTCTCCTTCGGGTCGCGGAAGATGTCGTTGACGATCGACAGCGTGGCCGGGATGGTGAGGGCGGCCCCGGCTCCCATCACGCCCCGGCACGTGATCAGCAGGTCCACCGAGCCCGAAAAGGCGGCGCTGGCCGACCCAAGGGCGAAGACGGTCAGCCCGATGAGAAAGAACCGCTTACGCCCGAACCTGTCGGCCATGCTGCCGCCCACGAACAACAGCCCGGCGAAGACCATGGCGTAGCTGTCGACGATCCATTGAAGCTGGCTCGAAGTGGCATGGAGGTCTCGCACCAGTGTGGGCAGGGCCACGTTGAGGATCGTGTTGTCCACGTTGACGATCAAGACGGAGGCGCACAGCACTGTCAGGGCCGCGCCTCGGTGCACCCGCCTCTCAGCTCGCCCCGTCATCAACGCTTCCCGTCCACCGGCACATCGGCTTACCAAGCGTAGAGGCCACCCGGGGGCCAGAGCCAAAGGGCACATTTATTGGCCGCCGGGCGCGGGCACGACGATTAGCGTTTGGTGGATGACGGCCGCACTGCTGGGGTTTCGCCGCGGCGGCGACTTTGCTTATCCTGGCGCTGGGGCCGGACAGCATGCTCGTATTGCGCAATTCGCGGCGCGGTGGCCGTCGCTTCGGAGCGTTTACCGCGGCGGGGACCTTCACCGGTTTGCTGATCTGGGCCCTGGCCGCCACCTTGGGCATTTCCTCGGTCATCGCCGCCAGCCGTATAGTTTTTCCCGGTTCATCCCCGCCGGTGCCTCGGTACGCGAGTTCTCGTTCCTGCTCGGGGTGTGGTTCGCGCTCGAGACCGGGGCCTGGTTGGGCGCGGTGGTGCTCATGGTGGACCGCGGTGTGGGCTGGCTGAGCCGGCCCCAGGCCCGGTCGGGCTCGAACGTCTGACCGGCCCGGTCCTGATCGGGCTCGGTACCCGCCTGGCCACCGAGACGCGCTGAGTCGGCTCTCCTCCCGGCGCGTAGTTCGTCGTCCACCCCGACGGGCGCTGGGCACAATAGGCTGCCGGCTACGCTTCACGGTGACCACCCGAGCACCTGCCTTCACTCAGAGTGGCACGAGCCAACCCACAAGGAGCCCGATGACGGAAAGCAAATCCTCTACCCGGTCCAACCGCTTCGCGCACCGTTTTTTGGGGTGCCGCGCCGTTCTCTTCAGCACAACGGTCGCATTGGGCCTCGTCGCCGTCCCGTCCGTCGCCCAGGCAGCCGCCGCCCACGTCACGCCCCCCGCCACCTGCAGCATAAGTGCCGCATCGGTGGAGGCCATAGTCAGTCATCCCGTGCCCGCCGGCACCTTTTTCGGCAACGATGTGAAGGCCACCAAGCAGAACGACGAGATTTCGGGCGTTGTGAAGTCGTGCGTGTTCGGGCCCGCAACAAGCCTGGCGGCGCTGAAAAGTGACGTCATCGTGGCGGTCGAGGTCACCTCGAAGCCTCTCACGGGGAAAGAGCTGCGGTTTGCGCTCAAGCAGGCGACGGCGCTCAAGTTCAAGTTCACGCCGTACTCGGGCCTGGGCATGGAAGCCTTCTATTACACGTTCAGTATCTCCGGGACTCCCGTCCAGGGAATGGCGGCGATAAATGGCCGCACGATCTACTCGGCGGGCCTGTACACCGGGACGCCCGAGACCTCGGAGCTCGCCGCGCTGGTGAAACTGGCTGAGAAGCTTTGACCCACGGCTCACCCTGGTGGGCGCTACCGGCCGCCGTCGCTCTCGGCGCCCTCGGTACGGTCAGTGCCCTGACCGGCGTCGTCTCGGCCTCGGCCGCCGGCTCGGCCGGCTCGTGGGCGACCATGTTCGTGGCCGACCTGGGCTCTGACAGCGTCACGCCCATCGACCTGTCGAGCGGCACCCCGGCGCCGTCTATCGGGCTCGGCGAGCTCCCGGACGCCGTGGCCGTGGCCCCCGGGGCCAAGACCGTCTACGTCGTCGAGGTCGGCAGCGACGAGGACGGGTCCCCGGGACGCGTCGTGCCGATCGCCACCAACAACTACACGCTGGGCAAGGCCATCGCCGTGGGCACCGACCCGCAGGCCATCGCCATCGCCCCCAACGGGCGGATGGCCTATGTCCTCAACGGTTACGACGCCGCCACCACGCCGGCGACGGTCCCCGTGACGCTCACGCCGATCGACCTGGTGACCCGGCGCGCCCTGGCCCCGGTCCCGGTCGGGACGCTCCCGCTGTCCATGACGATGTCGCCCAACGGCAAGCTCATCTATGTCATCGACTCGAGCCCCAGCCACCAGGGCGAGCCCAGCGGCATCACCCCCTTCAACACCTCGACGGGCAAGGCCGGGCCGGAGATCAAGCTCCCACAGGCGACGGGGCCTTTCCCGGTGAGCGGGCTGGTCTTCACCCCCGACGGTGCCACCGCCTATGCCATCACGGCCTCGGGCGTTATCCCCATCAACACGGCCACGGGCACGCCGGGCAAGGTGATCGGGCTGCGCACCTCCATGCCGGTAGCGCTGGCGGTGAGCCCCGACGGCTCGACGCTGGCTGAGGTCGGTACGCCGGTCACCGCCCTCGAGAACAGTTCGCCCTACGCCAACAACGTGACCCTGGCGCTGCTGAGCACGGCGACCGGGGCCGTGCGCAAGGTCGCCACCCTCGGCGACGAGCCCGGCGCGGTGTCCTGGCAGGTAGCCATGGCCCCGGACGGGTCGAAGGCCTATGTCCTCACCATCACCCAGAGCCCGAGCCAGAGCCCGCTCGTCTCCAGCCAGAGCACCCTGGTACCCGTGGACCTGGCCACGGGCAAAGCCGGCAAGGCGCTCGACGTAGGGCAAAGCGCGCAGGCCCTGGCCGTCGGCCCGGGTGGCGCCACCGTCTACGTCCTGGTCATCGGGCCTTATCACCGCGGGTCGCCCCACTACGGGGCGGGGAGCGTGCTGGCCGTGGTCGCGGCCACGGGCCTGCCTGGCCAGCCCGTCCCCGTGGGTGCCCTGCCCCAGGCGTTCGCCATCAGCCGGCCGCCGCTGGACCAGGTCCAGGACGTCGTGGCCACGCCCGCGGTGAAGAGCCAGTTGGTCAAGGCTTTCGTCTCCGGCTGGCACCTCAAGGCTTCCCAGGTGGCCGGGACCGCTCCGGGGTCGCTGTACTACGCCTACGACGTGACGACCCGTACCTACTGGGCCGAAGCCGCGTTCCTGCCCGCCAGGGGCGACCCTCCGGCGATGATGCAGGACGCCGGTGCGTTCGGGGTCTTTTCCCGTCCCGCCAGTGGAGGGTGGAAGTTCCTCGGCTCGTCCCTGCCCATCACCTGCCGGGAACTGTCCGCGGTCCCCCCGGCCGTCCTCGCTCTGTGGGGCGTGGCCCCGACCGACGCCACCTATTGCCGGGTTTGATGCGGCTGCGGCATTGATCTCCCCGGGCCGTGGCGGAAAACCCCCATGGCCCCTGGCGTCGTCGTCGTTTGGTGGACTTTCTTGCCGCGAGCAGGGGTTTGGTGGGGTTTCCTTGCGGAAATCGAAAGAAAACCCACTAAACTTCATGTCGATGCAATAAACTACACTAAACGCCAGGCCGCGGCGGGGGTTTTGTGGTACTTACGCGCAGGTACGGGTGGGCACCAGCAAGCCCGGCGGGCCGTCGACGCCCGACTCACCCGCGTTCTTTGCGCCTACCAGGTCGAGGAGTGCCCAATGGCGACCGGGAACGAGCGCCTGGTAGCCTTGAGCAGACGCTCAAAGCGAACGCTGAAAATGGGAGGGACGAGCCATCACGAGGACAGGGAGCGCCAGGCGCCCATCGGCCCGCGCCGGCGCCACCCGTCAGGCGCTCGTCGAGGCGGCGGTGGACCTACTGCGCCACGAGGGCTTCGCCGCCGCCACGGCGCGGGCGATCGCGGCTCGCGCCGGTTGCAACCAGGGCCTCGTTTTTTACTACTTCGGGTCCGTGGTCGACCTGCTGCTGGCCGCGCTCGATGAGGTGAGCGACCGGCGCCGGCGATGCTACGAGGAGGCGCTGGCCGGTGTCGGAGGGCTGGGCGACCTGGTGGAACTGGCCGCCCGGATCTTCGCCGAGGACCTGGAGAGCGGGGATGCCGCCCTACTCGTGGAGATGATCGCCGGGGCGACCTCGACACCCGGGCTCGGTGCCCAGCTCAAAGCCCGGCTGGTCCCCTGGGCCCAGTTCGC